>JADLGB010000234.1 GCA_020849535.1 Candidatus Hydrogenedentota bacterium | reverse complement strand
AGGAATACAAGGCGCTGCTGCGCATTCCCAGCATCTCCACATTGCCGGAGCATGCGGGGGATGTCCGCAAGACCGCGGAATGGCTCGCGGAACAATTGCGCGCCATCGGTCTGCCGAAAGTGGACATTATGCCCACGGGCGGGCATCCCGCGGTGTATGCCGAGTCGAAGTCCGTCCCCGGGAAGCCGGTCGTGCTCGTCTACGGCCATTACGATGTGCAGCCCGCGGACCCCTTGCACGAGTGGGTGTCGCCGCCCTTCGAGCCGGAGATTCGCGGCGACTACATTCACGCGCGCGGCGCATCGGACATGAAGGGCCAGATCCTCGCGCAGATAAAGGCTGTCGAGGCGCTTACCCGGAACGGCGGATTGCCAGTCACGCTCAAGTATCTCATCGAAGGCGAAGAAGAGATCGGATCGAAACATCTCGGGCAGTTCATCGACGCGCATCGTGAGCAGCTCGCCTGCGATTTCGTGCTCAATTGCGATTCGGGCATTCACCGCGCGGACGTGCCCGCGATCGTGTACGCGCTGCGCGGGCTCGCCTACTTTGAACTGGAGGTGCGTGGTCCTCAGAAGGATCTGCACTCAGGCCTCTTCGGCGGCTCGGTGCACAATCCCGCGCAGGTGCTGTGCGAGTTGATCGCCGGCATGCACGACGCCCAAGGCCGCGTCACGTTGCCGGGCTTCTACGACAAGGTGCGCCCGCTCGACGATGAAGAGCGCGCCGAGCTTGCCCGCCTGCCCCTCACGGATGATGAGTGGAAAGTCATCGCGGGCGCGCGCGAGTTGTGGGGCGAAGCGGGCTACTCCGTGCTCGAACGCATCGGCGCGCGGCCCACGCTCGAAGTGAACGGAATGCTCAGCGGGTTCACCGGCGAAGGATCGAAAACCGTGCTCCCCGCGAAGGCGATGGCGAAGCTCTCGATGCGCCTCGTCGCGGATCAGGATGAAGCCGAGATTCACGGGCAGCTCCGGCGCTATCTGGAAGCGCACGCGCCCAAGACGGTCGAGTGGGAAGTGCGCGAGCTGACGCACGGACGGGGTGCCATCATGGACCGGCATTCCCCCTACATGCAGGCGGCCCTGGACGCGCTCGAAGCGGTGTTTGGCTCGAAGCCCGTGTTCAAGCGCGAAGGCGGCAGCGTGCCTGTGGTCGGCATGATGCAGCAGAAACTGAAGGCCGATTCGATCATGCTCGGCTTCGCGCTGCCCGATGATGGCATTCATGGCCCAAACGAACGGCAGTATCTGCCGAACTTCTTCAAGGGCATCGACACGTACATCCACTTCATGACGAGCCTGTAGACGCGGCATCGCCGGGAGCAGCAATGAAGAAGACGGAATCCAAACGAACGGTACTGGTGCGCGGCAGGATCTTCGGCAAAGGCAAGCCGCAGGACATCCTTGTGAAAGATGGGCGTGTCGCCTCCATCAAACCCGCGGGCCGCACGCGGCCGGACGCCGGCTCCACCGAGGCCATCATTGGGCCGACGCTGTTCGACATCCAGGTGAACGGCATCGGCGGCGTAAACCTGCAAGGGCCCAAGGTCGTGCCGGAAGACTTCGCGCGTATCGGCGACATGCTCGCGGCGTCGGGCGTGTCGTACTGGATTCCCACGCTGATTACGGGCGCGCAGGCGGACATGGAACACGGGTGTTGCGTGTTCGCGGAGGCGCAGCGCGATCCCCGCGTGGCGCGCGCGATTCCCGGCTTGCATCTCGAAGGACCGTACATCTCGGCGATGGACGGTCCCCGCGGCGCGCATGCAAAAGAGCACGTGCGGTCGCCTGACCTGCGCGAGTTCGATCGATTCATGAAGGCCGCGGACGGCCGCATCAGCTACATCACCGTGGCGCCCGAAGCCGAGGGCGCCGTCGCGTTCATCAAGGCGGTCGTCAAACGCGGTGTTGTGGTTTCCCTCGGACATCACCACGCCAGCGCGGAGCAGATCGCGCGTGCGGTGGACGCGGGCGCACGCCTGTGCACGCATCTCGGCAACGGCATGGCGGCGCAAATCCAGCGCCACTTGAATCCGATTTGGCCCCAACTTGCCGAGGACCGCTTGAGCTGCTCGTTGATCGCTGACCTCGCGCATTTGCCTGAGGCGGTGTTGAAGACATTCGTTCGCGTGAAAGGCCCGGAACGCGTCATCCTCACTTCGGATGTCGTCCACATCACCGGGTTGAAACCCGGGAAGTACGATCTCGGCGGCGTGCCGGTCGAGTTGCAGCCCTCGGGCCGGATCTGCCTGTTGGGCACCGAGCTGCTCGCGGGCAGCAGCCTCGAGTTGTTGCAAGGCGTTGTGAATGCCGCCCGGCACACGGACCTGACTCTGGAGCAGGCGTTTGCATGCGCATCGAGCGTGCCCGCGCGGTTGCTGGGACTGAGGCGCCGCTTCGGTGTGCCGAAGGCAGGAAGCAAGGCTGACTTCGTCGTATTCGACACAGCCAGCGCGGAGGAGCGCCACGCGGTGCGCGTGCGCTGCGTCTTCATTGATGGCAAGCGCCGCGCGTAAAGGATCGGCCAGCGAGCATGCAAATCCGCAGATGAGAAGACACCTGACAAAGAGACCGGCGAGGGCGCCGGTCCCACACGCGCTTGCCACACGCGCTTGCCATGCCTGTAGGGATACCTCCTTTCTTGCTGTCCTTGTTTGCGCGAGGACTTCTAGAGTTTCCGAAGAACGAGGAGCGGTAGATAGACGTGCGCCCTCGCCTGTGTCTTCGACCGGTGCGATGAGCCTGAACCCAACAGTTGAACGGACCTTGTCTCTCGTTCCGTGTTGCCAGGTAACGAAGGAGTCTTGACACATGCTACGCCATCTCATGGGAATTCTCGCAGCCCTGACACAGTTGGAAGTTGCAGCGGGTGCCGACCTGCCCGGTCCGGTGAACCTGTTTCTGCCCGATACCTTGTACGCGGTGCCCGGGGTTGAAACGAACGTATACTTCGACAACGTGGTCCTCGTGCCGGATCCAGAGGACTACGTTTTTGACGTCACCTGCGAGAAAGGCCGACAACAAAACGAACGCTGGACCTTCACGCCGGCGGATGCGGATGCAGGCAACTACACTCTTGTGCTGGACGTGCGGGATGCCTCCAATCAGATCATTGCGAGCGACACGGCCAACATCGTCGTGTGCGCACGCAACACCCTCGAAGGCCAGCCGCTTTCCGCCTTGCTGATTGGGGACAGCCTCACGCACGCGTCGGTCTATTCCGCGCGTCTGCTGGAACTCTGCGGCACTCCCGCCAATCCGGCGCTGACCTTGATCGGTTCGCACGTTCCGGACGCGCAGAACCCGCTGAACCGCCACGAGGGCTACGGAGGATGGACGGCACAGCGGTTCGCGACGCATTACACAGGCGTTGCGCGCGAGGGCGAAGCGAAGCTGCGGGGCAGCCCCTTCCTCTATCCAAACGAGGCCGGTACGCCCGCGCTCGACTTCGGGCGCTACTGCCGCGAGGTCGCGGGCGGCGAGTTCCCGGACGCGGTCACCATCTTTCTCGGCTGCAACGACACCTTCAGCGCGACAGATGAGACTATCGCCGCAAGGATCGACGAGATGTTCACCTACCTCGATCAACTGATTGCGGCAATCCGTTCGGCCAGCCCGAACACGCGCATCGGCCTGCTGCCGCCCGTGCCCCCTTCTGCGTCGCAGGATGCCTTCGGCGCGTCGTATGCAAACGGACAAACACGTTGGCAATACAAGCGCAACCAGCACGCGGTCGTGCGCGTAATGCACGAACGCTATGGAAAAGGCCAGGACCCCGCGGTATCGATCGTGCCCGCGTTCACGAACCTCGACTGTGCCCACAACTACCCGCTGGTTTCGGCACCATGGAGCGCACAGTCATCGATCAACACCGAGCGCCAGAACGACGGCGTCCATCCTTCCTCCGAAGGCTACCGCCAGATCGGCGACTCCATCTACTGCTGGCTGAAGTGCCGGTAACATCAGGAGCGTAACCAAGAGCGCCGCCCACCAGGAGCGCCGGCATCCCTGCCGGCTAACTCGCTGTACCCGTTCAAGACACAGGCGAGGGCGCCTGTGCCACACGTCTATCTACCATTCCTCGTTTATCTGAGATTCTTGAAGTCTTAGTGCAAACCAAGGGCGTCAAGATAGGAAGAATCCCTGTGGGCTTGGCAAGCGCGTGTGGCACAGGCGCCCTCGCCTGTGTCTTCTCCGGGTACAAACCGGCGCAGACCCTCGCGCTCAGAAGCCGTCGAAAGGCTTTCCGTAGCGGCCCAGGGTGCGGGCGCTATCAATGGTGAAGGGGAAGCGGTCTGACGGGTAGTGCATGAACTCCACGTGGCCGTCCAGGTAGAGGACATTGCCGCCGCCGGGTACGTGCGAGAAATCGATAACCTTGGTCGTGGCGTGGTCCCACATCAGCGGTATTCTGCTCGCCCCCATGGAAGAGCCAGCCGGACTGTTGATGTCCGTGATCAAGAAGCGCTCGACACCGTACTTCAGTCTGTGCAGCGTGTCGCCTCCGCCGGCCTGCGTGCCCGCGTAGGTGTTGGAAACCGTGAAGTTCTCGTCGCTCGCGGCTCCATTGCTCGCCACGTTCTCCTGCGCCAGTTCACCCCAGGGCGTGTTGAGGAACTCGGGCTCTTCATGGCGTCCATTGATGCCCGTTCCCACAGTGCCCACGAGCGGACCCAGGATGTTCTTGTCCTCGAGGATCATCCATCCCGTGTAGTGATAAGGTTCCTGGCCGATCTCGGTGGGTTCGAGCACGCCGTCTTTGTTGCCCTTATCGCCATCGTAACGCGCGATGGGGTTCGGGCTCGCCCCCCACGATGGACACCAGATCACGTTGTAGTCGTTGATGTATTCGGGGATCATCTCCGGCCCGTCGAACATCATCTCGGGACTCAGCCCGCCGTTCACGTTGAAGGTCTGGCGGTGCGGGAGGCGTTCCTTGTGCTCATCCGCGTACATGTGCAGCGCGAGGCCAAGCTGTTTCAGGTTGCTTTGGCACGCCGCGCGCCGGGCCGCTTCGCGCGCGCGGGCAAGCGCGGGCAGCAGGATCGCCGCCAGAATACCGATAATCGCGATGACCACCAACAGTTCAATGAGCGTGAAACCACGCTGACGCGTCGTGTCCTTTTTCACAATAGTATCCGTCTTCAAGCCGCCATTCACGGCTGCTTGTAGATAGTCCGTCCCCGCTCGTCGTTATACCACAGTGTGGCACCCTCATTTCCAGCCTTTACGAAGAAGCGCCCGCGGTCCTCGGCATCCCGGAGGTTGATGAGCGGTTCATTGGCGCTGATCTGGAGGTAGAGGCGGCCTTTGCCGGCGCTGTCGCGTAGGGCGATGAGAGGTTCGCGCTCGTCCACCTGGACGAACAGCCGCGGCTGACCCGCTTTGTCGCGCAGATTGATCATGGCCGTGCCGTCCGGAAGGATGCCCGTCCACAGACGCGCCTGGCCCCCGGCGTCGGAGAAGCTCAGCCGGACGCTGCCATCGTCCTCGATGCCGAACCGGCCCCGCACCGCCCCCGACGCGTCCACAAGACGGAACTCCCGGGCCTCCATCTCGTTGGCCGCCGCGGAAACGGGGCCGCCGAAGAGCCTGGAACCCGCCATCCCGCTGAGGGCGCTCACCACGATCGTGGTGGCAAGAAGCAGTGCGTACTGGCGTTTGGTCATTGAACCTCTCCCTCGTTTGACGAATTCCACTCCTAACGATGGTAGACCAGGGCGGGAGAAAAAGAAAAACCGGAGGGGAAAGCCTCCGGTTTGTGGGCGGGAATATGAAGCGCCTATTCGGCGGTACTGATGTAAGGAGTTGCCTGAACGTCGGTTACGTTGAAACGCTCGATGCCCTTCGGCGTCTGCGAGGTACCGGTCTCGTCGGGAGTCAAGGTGTCACTGGCGGAAGTCTCGGAACCCTCCGCCACGCCGTTGGGCCCGCCATAGGCCATGACGGCGAAAACCGCCACAATCAAGGCTAAGGCGATGCTCGCCACCAATCCGAATATCTCTCGTGCACGTGATGGTTTCATGGTACTACCGCCTCAGGTAGCGGCCGGGATTCGACCCAACCGCAGGTGTTGTACCCTCGGGCACCCACCCGGGCACCCGTTCTTCTCGTCACCCCATTAGACGCGAAGATCGCTTACCTTATTCACTATACCCGATTTTCTTCCGGGATGAAAGAGCGCCGTGCGTGCGGGGCTACGTCGAGCATCCCCGCCCCCGATTCAAAGCGCGACACCGCCGCAGCCACGCACCGGCTGCTTCCGCAGGTCAAATAAAGACACAGGCGAGGGCGCCTGTGCCACACGCGCTTGCCATGCCCGAGGGGGGCTTCCTATCTTGCAGTCCTTGATCCGCACGAGGTTTGGAGGAGCTTCAGCAACGCGAGGAATTGCAGACAGACGAATGGGACACAGGCGAGGGCGCCTGTGCCACACGCGCTTGCCAAGCCTTGGTTGGTTCTTTCTTCTGGATCTTAGTTGGCAGTAGGACTTTGAGAATTTCAGTCAGGCAAGGAGTGAAAGGTAGACGTGTGGCACAGGCGCCCTCGCCTGTGTCTTAATCCCAAATCTTCCGGAAAAGTGACTATGGACAGCCACCTGGCATCTTCGCGGGAGAGCGCAGGCAAGCAGGGGGCAGTCAGACCGGCCTGTTCACTCGCTAAACCAATAGGAATAGAACGACGCGTTCTTGAGTGTGAAGCGAAGTTGCACTTCCTGGCCTTTCAGCTCCGCAATCCTGCCGCTCTCCCAGTGCACTTCGCCGCTCAGTAAATCGCCTTGCATTGAAGCGGAGATTGCACGCACGGCACCCGCTGCGTCCAACACCTCGGCACGGATCGCGCCGGTGAAGGCGTCGGCATTGATGTGTAGATTCCCGGCGGGCATCGTGAAAGGTTGCGTCAGAAGCGTGCCCTCCGCGTCGCCGGCGTCCAGCGAGATGAATCCGTCCCTGCGAAGCACCGCGAGGCATATCGCGAAAGCGCTCGCGTTTACGCCGCGGTCCACCACGAGGCCGTAGTTCATCCCGCCGGTGTAGTAGAACCACAGCTCGTCGCCACGCACGACGGGAAACGAAGGCGGCAGCACGCAGGCCAGGTCGTACGCGCCGGCGCCCAGTGGTGAGGATCCGATAAACGGTTTGCGGTCGCCCAGACGCTGCCACGTCTTCAGATCGCGGCTGCACATCAACTGCACATCGTGGAACCCGCTCCAGTCTCCGCTCTCGCGATATGCCTTGCGCATGTCCTCGGGGATGCGCGGATCGTCGAAGCCCGGCCAGTCCTTCGACACTTTGCCGGTCTGGTGAAACATCGATGGCAACGCGATGTATAGCCCCTCATAGCGGAAGACGCCTACATTGTAGACGTCCACGTTGTACGTGTCCGGGATGTTATGGGATGGCTGTTGCATGGCCGGATTCGCGTAGCGTGCCTTGATGTTCTCGCGGCCCAGTTCCTGGTCCTGGTCGTCCGCATGGAACGTCAATACCGGGTCAGTCCAATGCTCGAAGTCTTTGCTGGTCGTCAACACGTGTGAACGGCCGTGCGGACCGCCTATTTTCAACGTGGCCAGGAAGGTACGGGTTTGCGCGTCGTAGCTCAGGTTGGACTCATCGCTCGATTTCAGCATGGGCACGTTCAGGAGCGTCCAGCGAACGCCGTCTGGACTCACCATAGGCTCGCGATCGTAGCAGTGGGCAAAACCCTTGTAGCGCCGCGCGGGATCGGGATCGTGCGGATCGTAGACCACATTCTCGATTGCGTTGGCGGGCCACTCGCGGGCGGGGTCCGGCGTGACGAGGTTGTTCTCCAGCGAACCGTTCGCCTCCTTCTGGCGCAGAACGGGTTTGGTCCAGTGGAGTCCGTCCTTGCTTTCCACGTAGCCCGTTCCGCTGCTGCCCCCGGTGCGCGAGACCAGCAGCCACAGCTTGTATACCTTCTGTTCGGGATCCCAGGCCGGCGCGCTGCGCGTCTGAATGGAGGTCTCCACCGGAGGAGTCGGCCGGATGACCGCACCCCTTTTTACAGGCTGGTGCATCGTGCGGGTCAGGTTCTCGATACGCGCGATGCCGTAGTCGTCCAGGAACAACTGCCGTTGCCCCACAGGCGCGGAGAATTCCGAACCGGCGTTTTGGCCAAAGGCCAAGAGAGGAAGAAGCCCCAGCATCAACGCTGCAGCGGTCAACCTGAGGAATTGCCTGTGTATCGACGTCACGACTTGTTTCACTCCGTACTTCCGAATGTGGTTGTTATGCATTCAACCGAGACAGAGTATCAACAAATGTCCTGGGGAAAACAGGGAAGGGCCTCCGCATGTCGGCACGAATGCGAGAGCTTACATTTTTCTGCCGTCTCTCGGGGAAAACAGGGACAGTCCCGTCTACGCTCGAAGACTCGCTTCGCTTGGGACAGTCCCTGTTTTCCAGAAGACTCGCTTCGCTTGGGACAGTCCCTGTTTTCCAGAAGACCCGCTTCGCTTGGGACAGTCCCTGCTTTCCTCGTGTCAGGGGACCCAGCGTTCGAGTTCGCGGCGGCGTTTGCGCCATTGTTTGAGGGTGCCGAAGGGGAAGGCGGTGAGCTGGCGCATGCCCGCGACGGTGGAGACTTGGCGCACGGCGCGCCGCATTTCGAGGAAGAGTTCCTGGCGCACGATGGCCTCTTCGACTTCGCCCTCTTCGCTCACGCTGACCAGGCGGGTCATGGCGAGCAGGCCCAGCAGAAACGCTATCAGGAACACGAAGTCAAGTCCGCGAATATCCACAGTGGGCAGGCTGAGGACCACATCCGAAGACTGCCAGTTGAGCCATTCCAGGGAAACCTTGAGTTCGTAGGGCGCGAAGTAGTCGCCCGCAAAGCCCGCGAGGATGGGCGCAATCGTGGCGGCCACGCCGGTAATGAGCGCGTTCAACGCAAGGTAGGCGGTGGCTTTGCCGTAGGGGGCGAGCTTGAAGGCGATGTTGCCCGCGCACAGGGTAACGCCCGCGGTAGAGATGCCCGCGAGCACGTGGATCGCGATCAGGAGCGGGATGGTGAGCACGTGGGGCTCAGGCAATGTGGTGAAGGGCCACATCAGAAAGCTGAACACGAACATCGGCCCCGAGATCGCCAGCACGGACTTGTTGCTGAAGCGGTCCGCCAGCTTTCCCCAAAGCCGGAAGAAAAGCACGTTGACGAGCTGGCTCAACACGGAAAGTCCGATCACCCACGTCATGCTCAAACCGAGTTCGCGCAGCAGGTACACCGCGAAGAACGGCGCCGCGAAGTTGATCGCGAAACTCCAGAATCCGAGGAACACGAGCAGCTTCCGGAAATTCGCGTCGCGGAACGGCTGGCGCAGGATAGACGAGATCGTGCTGCTGCTTTCCTTGGGCATGCTGGGCTCGGGGATCCGCGTGAGCGATAGCGCGCTGGCCAGGCCCGAAACCGCGGCCACGATGAACACGACCGCATATGCGCCGCTCGCCGAGTCGTGCCGGTCGCGGTACCAGTCGACCCAGATGGCGCCCGCGACGCTGAGCAGGGCGCTGGTGAAGGTGGCCACGGCCAGGCGGGTGGCGATGAACGAGCCGAACGTCTTGATCGGGATGACGTCGCGGATCCAGGAGTTGTACGCGCACCCCGCCACGGCCCCCATGCCGTAGTGAATGCCCAGCAGTGCCAGGAAGAGGGGAATGCGGTACTCAGGCGGCGCCAGGAATGGCAACGCGGCGATTCCAAACCAGGAGAGGCGGCCCGTGAACGCGGTGAGCACCGTCAGGAGGCGGCGCATCCGGATCTTCTCGACGAGCAGGATCGACGGGAGCTGGACGATCTGGAACAGCGGACCCACGGCGGAGATCACGCCCACGACGGTGTTCGACGCGCCCAACTCGAGCGCGTAGCCGATGAGAAACGCCCCCGTCGTCAGCACCAGCATGGTCTGACCGAATGCCCCGTCGAGGATGAGCATCCGTTTGCCCTGGTCCACATCGGCGGGCTCGAGAAAGTCTTTGGTCCGGAAGAATCGCATAGAATCCAAGAGGATGAACTGTACGCCGTGCTGCTCCGAGGTATTCGGGTGGCGAGTCCAGTCCCAATCCCCGGTGCGTGGCGCATAGTGTATCGCGGCGCCGCGCCGGACACCAAACAAACAATCGGCGGGTCCTCAATAAAGACACAGGCGAGGGCGCCTGTGCCACACGCGCTTGCCAGCCTTTCTATGTCTTTCTTCTCTTGCGGACCGCGGTCCGCCTGGAGACTCGAGGAGTACAGGCCGGGGCTTTGAATGGGAGTCAGACGTGTGGAACAGGCGCCCTCGCCTGTCATCTTCACAACTACGGTTTCAGCACCACGTACAGCGGCAGGCCCACGTATTCGAACTGCGCGAGCACATCCTTCGCAGGCGCCTCTTCCGGCTGCTCGGCCTGATACTTGATCTTCACGAAGTCCTTCAGCCGTTCGAGCACGGCCGGGTCTTGGAAGGTCGTCTCGTTCATCACGAGACAGTTCTTGCACCACGTGGCCCAGAAGTCGATGAGCACCGGTTTGTTCTCGCGCTTGGCCTGAGCCAGTCCCTCTTCCAAGGAGGTCAGCCAACCTTCCTCCGCAAGATTCTCGGCGCTGGCCGTCACGGCCGCGGGATCCACCAGGTAGCGTTCACTGAACAGCGTGTATCCGAGGTACCCGTAGTATGCGGCGAAGCCGAGGATGAACACGCCGAAGGCTTGCTTCACGCGGACCATCCACATGCCCGGTTTCGGAAGGAGGGCGAGACCCGCGCCCGCGAACGGCCACGGTAGCGCCATGCCCACGCCCAGCAGAAACGGCAGTGCGAGCCCCGCGGGTGAGCCGCCCGCGTAGGCGTCTTGCGCGTAGAGGATCACCGCGATGACCACCGGCGCCACGCAGGCCCCGGCGAGCAACGCGTTGACCGATCCCATTAGGAACGCAAATATGAAGCTGCCCTTTTCCTTCTTGATGCCGAGCTTGCTCTGAAACTTCGAGAAATCGATAAGGATGATGTCGAACATCGCCAGGGCGAGCACCACGAAGATGATCGCGATAGCGAAATTGAACCACGGCGACGCGTTGATGGTTCCAAAGGTACCCGCGCCGAGCACCGCGATGAGGCCCAGCACACCGTAGACGAGTGCGATGCCGAGGCCGTACAGGCCGCCGAGCGTGAACCCCTTCGCGCGCGAACCCGCCTTGGCGCCCGCGCCGATGATGGCGAGATTGATGGGGATGAGCGGCAACACGCAGGGCGTGAGGTTTAACGCGAGACCGCCCAGGAGCGTCAAGACGACGATCGCCGCGAGGCTCTTGCCCGCGAAGAAGGTGGATTGGCTAAAACCCTCGCCGCGCTCGGACGCATCGACAAACGCGATGAACTCCCCAGCGTTGAGATAGCCGCCCGTCTGGCCCGCGATGCTGAAGGCACTCAGCAAGTCCTTGGGATCGATGGAGGACTCGGACACCACCGCCGCGGGTTCTCCGGTCGGTTTCTGCGCGGCCCCGGCAGGCTGCGTTCCGCTGCCGAACGCGATGCGTGCGAATACGTCTGAATCCGAAGGGACCGCCGTTTCGCCGGGACCCAGCACGGTAATCGCCACGTCGGCGGCGACCGTGGTGGGCGCGAGGCATTGGGTATCGTTGCAGGCCTGGTATCGCAGCTTGCCGGGCACGGTCACGGGGCCCGGCGCGACGGAGGCGTCCACGCGCAACACCACACCGATGAGAACTTCGCCTTCGTATACGGCCACCGGCTTGTCAGGTGAAAACGAGAAGTTCTTGTTCTCCGCTTCGGGATAGACGATCTCGATCACCGTGACGCCCTGGGGCGGTTCCAAGGTGAGCGCCGTTGGGATAAGGAACTGCTCGAGCGGCTTGTTGGCGTTCACGTGATAGGGTTCTTTGATGGCCGCCACGACCGCGACCCGGAGGTCGGCGCCCGGTTTCGCGCCGGACTGCTCGCTCACGACCGACACCGCAATGATATCCTTCGGCCCGCCAAACTGGGCCAAGGCCGGAATCGCCATGAGGCACGCAAGCACAAGGATCGCGGACTTCCTGTACATATTCATGAATCTTCTCTTTCCGTTCATTGACAAGACTGACAGAGATTGGCTCGCCCGGCGGAGCATAAGGTCGAGAGATTGCCCGATGCCGGGAATCGGCAAGAAAACACCCATGAGTTACCTCATCCTATTCCCCCTTTGAAGGGGGTGGCGCGGAGCGCCGGGGGATGTTGCGCCCCCACAGTACCTTCAGTCGATCGTGTCTTTGAAGACGGCGTGTCGGAAATCAACCGGAAGAACATCCCCCTTGATCCCCCTTCAAAGGGGGAACTATGCGACACTATATCAGTGGTTGACGAAACCGCTTCATGGCAATACGTGGACTTTTGGCCCCAGACACGTGCGGCCCGAAGGTCCGGGGGATGTTGTGCCCCCATTCTGACTGCTATCGGCCTTGTCTTCATTGTCCCAAACTATCCAACAGCGCCTCGGCCGTGGTAGACGGCTTCTTGCATGCGAAGTTCTCGCAGACATACGCCGCCGCATGGCCGTTCACCAACGTCTTCGCCGCCAGGAGCGGTATTCGCCGTTCCACGGCCTCGTGATCCGGTGCGCCGGGATCCAGCAGTGCCACCACCTTATTCGGAACGTAGCGCCCGTGCAAGGCGTCCAGCAGCGTCCGAGTATCAGCCGATTGAGGGGACCCCACGAAGGCGATCTCCCGCGGAGGGCTCAGGTAGAAATCCAGCGCGCACAGCATTTTCAAGAAGCCGCGCGGCGCGCTTTCCATGTTGACCTGATTGATGCGCAGGATGCGTTCCGCGTTGGCGGCATACTCCTTGTTGTCCGTCAGCCGCGCAAGACGCAGCAGCGCCCACGCGGCCATGCTGTTGCCGGAAGGTTCCGCGCCGTCGTAGGTGGGCTTGGTGCGCGCGATCAGATCGCCCTGGCCATCCGCGGTGAAGAAGAAACCGCCGTCCGCGGCGTCCCAGAAGCGCGCCGTCATGCCTTGCACGAGTGAATCGGCGGCGTTCAACCAGCGGAGATCAAACGTGGCCTCGTACAAATCGAGCAGACCCACAGCGAGAAACGCGTAGTCATCGAGATAGCCGGGAATCCGCGATTCACCCTTCCGATGGCTGCGCAGCAAGACCCCGTCCCGCATCATTTCCGTCAACAGGAAAGTGGCCGCGCGTTCCGCGGCGTCGCGGTAGCGCGCATCGCCCAGCACCTGGTAGCCCTGTGCGAAGGACCCGATCATCATGCCGTTCCACGAGGTGAGGATCTTGTCGTCGAGGGCGGGGCGCACCCGTTGTGCGCGGACCGCGAGCAGTTTCTCGCGGCACGCCGCCAGCGTTGACTCCAAAGTCTCCCGCGTCATGCCCAGCTCCTTGGCCACCGTTTCCGGCGCGCGCGGCACGTGCAGGATGTTCAGCCCTTCGTGGTAGGTCTCATGCGAATCGAAGTTGCCTCCCGCGCGCACGTCGTAGTAGCGGCAGAATACGGCGCCGTCCGTCTCGCCGAGGATCGACACGATTTCGTCGCGCGTCCACAGGTAGAAGAGTCCTTCCTTGCCCTCGCTGTCGGCATCCTCCGTGGAGTGAAACGCGCCGCGCGCATCCCGCAGATCGCGCAGGACGTAATCGAAGATCTCTCCCGCCACCCGCGCGTACAGGGGATCGCCCGTCGCCTGATAGGCATCAAGATAGACCTCGCTCAACTGCGCGTTGTCATAAAGCATTTTCTCGAAGTGCGGCACGAGCCATTGCGCGTCCACCGAATAGCGGTGAAAGCCACCGCCGAGTTGATCGTACATGCCGCCCTGGCACATCTTCGTGAGCGTGAGTGTGGCCATTTCGCGCAGATGCGCGTTGCCCGTGCGGGCATGCTCGCGCAGGAGCAGTTCGATGCTGGGGCTCGAGGGGAACTTCGGCGCACCGCCCCACCCGCCGTTGATGGAATCGAAGCTCGCGCCGAGGTCCGCCGTGGCGCGTTCCACGAGATCGCGGTTCACGGCAAGTTCCTGGCCCACCCGCATGCCGGCGCTCTGCTTCACGTAGCCGGCGAGTTGCGCGGCACTCTTGACCACATCGCCGCGGCGGTTCTCCCACACGTCGACGACCGAGCGCAGCACGGTCTTGAAGCCCGCGCGGCCCATCATGTCCTCCGGAGGAAAGTAAGTGCCCCCGAAGAAGGGCTCGAGGTCCGGCGTGAGAAACACGCTCATCGGCCAGCCCCCGCTTTGGGTCATGATCTGCACCGCGGTCATGTAGATTTCGTCGAGGTCGGGCCGTTCCTCACGGTCCACCTTGATCGAGATGAAGTGCTCGTTGAGGATCGCGGCGACTTCTTCATTCTCGAAACTCTCGTGCTCCATCACATGGCACCAGTGGCAGGCCGAATAGCCGATACTCAGAAAGACAGGCTTGTCTTCCGCGGCCGCGCGGCGGAGCGCTTCTTCGCCCCAGGGATACCAGTCCACGGGGTTGTGCGCGTGCTGAAGCAGATACGGGCTCGTCTCGTGGATGAGCCGGTTCGTGTGTGTTGGCGTCGCCGCCAGATCTTTCGGCATGGGAGCCGTCTCCTTCCGTTCCGCATGGGGGAGTTGCGCGGGCGCGGCGCACGCCACCAGAAGTGCCAGGAGCGCGCGTTTCCACCTCACAAACACATTGAATCGCCTTGCCATTAATTCAAGAAGACTGCCGCTCGCGATGGGTGCCTTATCCAGTGCAAACACCCCGCGGGAGCGCCTCATTCCACGCGGGAAGGGCGACCGGGCGACGCCAGTTTTTTCCGGTGCCCTTATTCCTGTATTCTAATTACCATACTGTCTATTCCGCGTCGCCACGCGCACAAGGAGTCGGATTCATGCAAGTTTTGAGGGGGTTGTACCAGGTGGGCGGGGATCTGAATGGGGTGACGTGGGCCGGGATGGACGCGGGATACGAGGACTGCAACACTTACATACTGAAAACGGACAAAGGTCTGATCCTGTTCGACTCCGGGTGCGGCGATACCCTGGACCAGATCTTCGCGAACATGCGGTACTGGGACCTCTCGCCCGATGACATCAAAGTGTGCATCCTGACGCACCCCCACTACGACCACACGGGAGGCGCCCACCTGCTCAAGGCGCGGGGCGTCCAAATCTGGGCCCACGAGGAAACTGCCGACGCCGTGCAAGCCGGCGATGAACGCTGCTGCGGCTACCTCTATCACAAAGAATTCACTCCGTGCGCCGTGGACCGCGCGCTGCATGATGGCGAAGTGGTGGACGCCCTGGGCGTGCGCATCGAGGTGATGCATCTGCCGGGCCACAGCATGGGGTGCACGGGGTACTTGTTCCAGCATGAAGGTAAACGCATCGTGGTCAGCGGCGATGTCATCGGCACCTTGCTCGCCGGCGATTTCGGCTGGAGCGGATCCATCGATTTCGATACGCGGGTCTATCTGGAGAGCCTGAAGAAGTTCGCCAAGGTCGATATGGATATGATGTTGCCGGGGCACGGCCTCATCTATTTTCACAAGCCGCGCCGCCGGGTGGAGAATGCGCTCAACAGCGCCCTTATGCAGTGGCGTTAGCGGGGGAGCCGTCCTCCCATCATTCCCGTTATTCCCATGACTCCCATCAGATGCGGAGCAGTGCAATTTCCTGCTCTTCGCTGAGCATGTCGAGCAAGCCATGGGCGTAGTGATCGCTCACGGCCACCGCCAAATAATCGCCGATCGTGCGGAACTCCCGTACGCGGTTGGCGTCGATGGCCCGCCGAATCGCCGCGGCCGCCTGACCCTCCTTGGGCGCGATGACGACCTTCACCGGCTTTCCACAGCATTCATAGACCAACTGGGCCACCGGCTCTCCCTGATAGTCCTCCTCGCAAACTCCGAGAAGCTCCTGGCTATGGTGTCCACCGGATTTTCCATGGGTTGAAGTAAGCGTCAGGGCGATCCCGTGAGAGTGGAGATACTCGTTGACGGCGCCGAGACTGTCGGCCTTCACCTCCAGGCTCGCAACGAGGCTGGCCGCCGAAGGCTCCGAGCAATCGAGAAACGAGGGGGTGGCAAAGTAGGCTTGGTACACCACGCCCGCGAACGTCAACGCCAGAACCGCCGCCACTCCATACACGCCCAGCCACCAGGGAGTCACTCGGCGCGCCGGCTGCCCGTTAAGGGCTTGCACCGCGCCCCGGGTACGTTTCCAGACATCCTCGGGACAGGAGACACCCTGCCCCAGGGCTTCCCCCAAGCATCCTTCCAGGCGCACTTCCGCCTGAAGCTGCTCCTTCTCCGGGGGCGTCAACGACTGGTCGAATTCCGCCGCCTCGGAGGTCGACAGCTCACCGTCCAGGTAGGCCGACCACATCCGTTCACGCTGCGTGCTCATCACAAAGTACCTCGTTCTCTCTGTATCTGGTTCCCCCGCTCGCCACGCGGTACCAATCGCGGATACGAGCGCACGATCCCCTCCTGCTTCGCATAGTCCAACAGGTCCTGACGGAGCTTGGCCCTTCCGCGCGACAGGTGCGTCATGACCGTGCCCACGGGCATTTCGAGTATCCCGGCGATCTCCTGATAGGAGAAGCGCTCCACGGACCGCAGGAGAATGCAGGAACGCTCCGCCGTGCTCAGCCGGCGAAACGCGCGCAGCACCTCATCGCCGCACTGTTCGAGAAAGGCCGCCGGGTCCTTTAGCACGTCGCCGTATTCGGGCTGGTCCTCCACGGCGGTAAGGCTCGCATCGACGTTCTCGAGGGGCTGGAACGCCCTGGCCGTCTCGCGGTTCGCCACAAAGCACTTGTTCGTGATGATTCGATACACCCACGCCCGGAAATTCGTGCCCGGGGTGAATCGATGGTAGTTCTCGTACGCCGCCAGAACGGCCGACTGGAAGACGTCCTCCGCCACGTTTGAGTCCCAAACCGTCCGCAGAGCGTACCGGTAAAACTCGTCCCGGTGCTTCTCGATTAGTCCCAGGAACTCGGCCGTCTGGTCTTCCGTATACCCTTTTGCCATGGGCGCATCCTTATTGCGGTCTTCATGATCCCCCGCCCCTGTTGGTGTATTCGCGGCGTGTTGGCTTCCATGTCCGGGGTGGCAAGGCAGACCACGCTCCCCGCGGACTGTGTAGAGTCCGACCCGACGGAGAAGGTAAACAGTTGACACAAGTTGTATAAAAGATTAAAATGATCCCCGCCGATTGGTCAAGCCTTGTCTTGATCGAGGGGATCGATCCTGCGAAAGTCCCTCCACTTCAAGGCTAATGCCTGACCAATCCTTGACAAACGCAAACGGAATTGAGTAGCATAACGAAGCGTTGGATGGCTCTGGACAAGACTATCTGAGAAGGAGGAATTGAATATGTTGGACAATCTGATTCTTGCAATCGCTGACTCGATCATCGGCGCCTTGGGCGAAACGGGCTATGCCATTTTGCTCTGGCTCATCAATCTGTTCCTGGGCTTCGAAATGCCCGCCTAATCGCAAGATTGCCACTTCTGGGTGGTGATTTTCGTTTTTTGCGCCCGTTCCACCAGAATGGACGGGCGTTTTTTCTTTTTCGCCGCCCAGGGTTCTCTTCATGAGCTGCCGGCCCTTCGTAACCTCCGGCATCCCAGCGTGAACTGAGCGGCGTCTGGCCGTTGGGGGAGGGCCATGAAGCGACCCTTGGTCTGGGTGGCGGTGTCGTGGGCTGCCGGGATCTTCGCCGCATCCCGCGGATGGCTGCCCGGAATGTGGGTGCCGTTGGCGCTCTGCATTGCCGGTCTCGTTCTCGCCATCACCTGCCCACGAAAGCTTCAGTGGCGTCCCCTTTCCGTTGTCCTGTGCTTCCTGGCCGCAGGCGCGCTCCTGTGGACCCTGCGCCATGCCGGACCCCCGGGCGATGCCCTTTCGAGGCAGATTGCCCGCGACACTCCCGCACGGGTTGCGCTGGAAGGCAGGGTGCGTCAGGCGACCGTCTACTTCGCGGGAGCGGCGCGTCTGGAAGCCGTTCTCGATGTGGACCGCGCGGACAGCGGTCAAGGTTTCACTTCAGTCTCGGGACGCGCCAAAGTCTACTGGCAAGAGCCCGCCCAGGCACTGCACGTGGCCGACCGCATTCGCGTGGAGGGCCGGCCCCGCGGCACGTTGGGGAAGTCCAACCCGGGCATTTACGACCCCGACGAACACCACGCCTACACGCACACCTTCATGGGCCTCGTGGCACAGGGTCCGCACGCGGTAACGATCGTGCACCCGGGACCATGGTGGTCGCCCTTGTCGTGGGCCTCGCGCGCGCGAGAGGCCGAGGCGCGCTGGATGGCGCCCGCCGTGCCCGAGTCGATCCATCCGTTCCTTTTCGCCGTGTGGCTGGGCGATCAATCGCTGGTGCCCCAGGCCCAGTACGATCGCTACAAGTATTCCGGCACCGCCCACCTGCTCTCGGTGTCGGGCGTCCACGTGGCGATCATTTACGCCAGCACGCTGTTTTTACTGAAGTTCTTCTTGCGTCGCGGCCGCCTGCGCGCCCTGCTGGCCATGATCATCGTGCTGCTGTTCGCGCTGGTGACCGGCGCGTCGATCACCAGCCTGCGCGCGGCCCTTATGGTATGTATCTATCTCGTCGCGGAACTCGCCGACCGAGAGCCCGACACGCCGTCCGCGCTGAGTCTGGCGGGGATCGCCTTCATGGCGGCCAACCCCGATGTGTTGTTCCACATCGGGTTTCAGCTCTCGTTCGCGAGCGTGGCGAGCATTCTCATCTTCACGCCCATTATCGAGGATCTGCTGAGCCGCGTGCCGTATGTCCTGCGCGAGACGATCGCCGTGTCGCTGGGCGTGCAGATCCTATCGATCCCCCTTTCGGCCTACTACTTTCACATGCTGCCCGCGGCCGGACCCGTGGTGAACCTCATTGCCGTGCCTCTGGTGACCGTCGTGCTCTGGCTCTGCTTCCTGACCATTCTCGCGTCATGCTTCTCGATCGAGGCGGCGGCGGTCTTTGGCCACGCGATGCTGCCGGCAGTCTTCGCTATTGACTGGGTCTCCGAATGGGGCGCGGCCGTGCAACGGCATATGCCCATGATCCCTTCGCCGACCCTGGCCGCGGGCATCTGCTTCACCCTGGGCATGCTGCTTGCCGCGGCCCTCCGGGGCGCGGCGTCTCCGCGGCACCCGCGGCTGCTGAAGGCTTGCGCGGCGCTCCTCCTCATCCTGGCTGTGGCGTTCTGGCGGCCTTGGCGGGAGCGGGCCGAGGTCGTGTTTCTGGATGTGGGCCACGGGGACGCCACATTTGTCCGGTCGCCGGGAGGCAGCACGGTGCTGATAGATGCCGGAGACCGCAGCGAGTATGCGAACTATGCGGCCACGGTCGTGGCGCCATACCTCATGTCGCAAGGCGCGGGCCGCATCGACCACCTCTTCCTCACACACACCGACAGAGACCACATGGGAGGCGCGCCCTACCTCATCGACACGCTCGAGGTGGGCGAGGTGTTTCTGGGACCCCTGGTCACGGACAGCGAGCTGGAAGGGGATCTCCTCGCGCGCTGCGCGGCGCGCGCCGTGCCCGTGCGGCGCATCGCATTGGGTCAACGCTTCGATCTGGGCGGCGCCACGCTGGAAGTCCTGCACCCGCCCCAGAACTGGACCGCGTCTCAGGAGGATAACGAGTGCAGCCTGGTCCTGCGTCTCGAGTGGGACGGCGTCCGCGTGTTGCTTCCGGGGGACATCCAGTCTGAGGGCGAAGCGGCAGTGGCCGCGCTGGACTGCCGCGCGGAAGTCCTGAAAGTGCCGCACCACGGATCGCATACGTCCAGTTCGGACGCATT
>JADLGB010000233.1 GCA_020849535.1 Candidatus Hydrogenedentota bacterium | reverse complement strand
TTTCAAAAGGAAGTGCCCGCACGGATTACCGGAGGCTGGATATGATCCACGTGACACGGGGGCCGGCCATGTACGCTGAAAGCGTGCCGCATTTCTAGCCAGGGGCAGAGCGCAGCGCCGCCCCTGGAACTGAAGCTCCCCCTAATCTGAGAGCCCTGAAAGGGCGGCGCAGACTTATCCCTACTGGTGAACTTGCGACGCCCTTACAGGGCTGAATCATTGAGGTAAAACTCATATCCAGGGGCGTCGCTTTGCTCTGCCCCTGGCTAGAGTTGCATGGCGCTTTCAGCGCGCAGAACAGTTTCAGTAGAAGGTGACCGCAAAGAACAACGGAGTCTTGGTGTCCTGTTGCGTAGGCTCCAGAGACCTTTGCGGAAACTTCCTTGTGAGACAACCTCTGAACGAAGGCGAGGAAAGACATGCCGGAACTGAGAAGCTGTCACCTCGCTCAGTCCCGGCATCAGTCTCGCTACGGTATAGATCCGCGGCTGGCGGAAGCGGCTAACCCGTAAAACTGTACCGAATCACCGCGCGGCGGTTCAGTTTGCGATTGGGTTCGCTCGTATTCGGCACGGCCGGCCGGGTCTCTCCGTAGGCTTCGGTCGTAATGCGGCTCCCGTCGATGCCCTGCTCGATCATGTACCGGCGCACTGAATCGGCGCGCCGTTGGCTCAGCCCCATGTTGTATTCGGCGGAACCCAGGTCGCAGGTATGCCCCTCGATGACGAGCTGGTCGAGCGTGTGCGCCTTAATGTCCGCCACCACTTTGTCGACCGCCGCCTTTCCTTCGGGCTTCAGCACGGACTTGTCTAGATCAAATAGGACCTCGCTCGGCAGAACGACCGTGCGTTCTTCAGGTGCCGGGGCCATGGTGAAGAAGATCTCCCGAACCATCGCCTCCATGCCTGCGGGCGTGCTCACTTCGTCGGCTTGCCATGCATGGCCGCACCCCGTGACACTGGCCATCTTCTCAAGCAGTTCCTTGCCCGGTTCGCTGAGGCCGACATTCACGGTATAAATGCACAGCTCGCCTCTATGTGCGTCGGCCACCGCCTCGCAAGCCTCTAGCACTCGCTTGTGCGGATGCGACCTGCCATCCGAGAATACGACCAGCGCGGCGTGCCCCTCCTGCCCTGCGAATTCTCTTCCAGTGACGGACACACCCTGGTGGAGGGGCGTGGTGCTGCCGAGAAACTCGAGATTGGCGGCGCAATCCGCGAGGGTCTCCAAGGTGCCGGTACTCAGAGGAACCATCGTCCACTTGTCTTGAGACACCCCGGCGAAGGAACTGAATCCCATTTGATACGGCAGGTCGGGCATGGCGCCCACGAACGCCTTCAACAGGTTCCTTTCTTGGAAGAATATCTTGTGTTGACTAGTGGAGTCCGTGACGTCGGCGAGTACCATGATTTGATCGACTTTGAGAATCTCGCCAGGCCCCGGCGTGACTCTCGCCAGATCGAAGGATTGGACGCTAACGGTCTGACAGCCTGTCAAAGCGGCCGCGAGCATCGCACAACAGGCCAAGCACAGAACGCGGTGGACGGAATACATACGTTTACCTCCAACGGTTTCAGGAACTCCCTGCCTCATCACCTCGCAGATGATAGAATATCCCAATTGCATTATAGCATACGTCGCCAGTTCCCAAGCCCTTGTATCGAAAGTCCTTGCGAGGCAAGTCACAGTGAGTGGGCGGTGAATACCTCCAGTTTCGCATCGCGTGCCGCCCAGATCCCCTTGATTCCCCCCAGGGGCGCGCCTATCATACGCGCCGTTGGGGAATGGGTAGCATAGGGGTAACGCTGTGGCCGCGCATCACGATGGACGGGTGCCACCACGGTTTCGCCATACAGTACTCGGGAGTCTTAGATCGTGGACGTAGTCCTGCCGGAAGTCGGCGACAAGGCCCTGACCTTCGGCTGGTTTGTGTTCTCGACACTCATAGTCGCCGGTTTCTCGCTGTCCACCGGGGTGAGCCATCTCTTTGACTGGTGGTACCAACGTCACGAGAAGGACAGCTTGGCGTTCAGCGTCATCTGCTTGGCCGTTGCGGGCCACGCCATTGCACTCGTATTCCTCAACCGGGTGTCAACGGTTGCGGACTACGTGCTTGCGCTCAAGATCGATCTCTGCCTGCTCTTCATCGCTCAGCCCGCCTTTGTGTGGTTTGTCACCAGCCACATGCGCGTACGTGCCCGGCCATTTACCGTCCTGTTCTCGGCATACTTTACCGTGTTGACCATAATCAACCTCCTGTCCGCGAACTCCCTGATGGTCGACGAAGTTGTGAACCTCTTCGTGTGGTTTTCCCCAGGAGGCGAGCCCCACGTCTCCGCAGTTTATGAGCCCAGCGTCTGGAGCCCGTTGTGTCTCGCGGGTACGCTCGCCACATACATCTATTGCATTGTCGTAATCATTCGCGGACGGCACAACGTTGAGCGGGGCGAAGCCATTGTATTGGCCATCTCCCTGGTGTGCATGTTCACCACGTGGCTTCAGACGCTTCTGGTCAATCCCCCGGTCGTGGGGGTGCTTCTCATAAGTCATTACACGTTCCTGGCATTCATGTTTCTCATGGGTAGTGCCTTGGCCTCCCGCTATGGGCGACAGGCACTGGCACTGGCGGTCACGCACCGGGCGCTGCAGGAAAGCGAGGAACAATTTCGCCTGCTGTTTGAAAAGGCGCCAGACGCAATCGTCGTATACGACCTGGAACAGGACTGCTTCGTTGACGCCAACAAGAACGCGACGGTGCTCTTCGGTTGCAGCCGGGAGGAACTGCTGGGATCCCGAATCCGGCGTTTCCTTCCATCTCCTACGCCCAGCGTTCATGCCCCCGCGGAGACCTTCCGCACATTGGGGAGCCGGGCGATGGAAGGCGAAGAGCAAGCTTTCGAGCAGACCATTCGCAATCTCGCGGGAAGCGAATTGGTCTGTGAAGTAAGACTCGCCCGGTTGCCTTCGTCGGACCGTCCATTCATTCGCGCCAGTTTCATGGACATCTCCGAACGCAAGCAGGCGGAGAAGAAGCAATTGGAATACCAGCAGAGGCTTCGGTCGCTCGCCTCCGAACTTGCTTTGACCGAAGAGCGCGAACGCAAGCGCATCGCCATGTACCTCCATGATGAAATCGCTCAAGACTTGGTGACGGCCCAGATGAAACTGGGCGACGTCGCGCTGGACATCGCCGATGTGGACGTCAGCAAGCGAATCGATCGGGTTCGCGAAATCCTCGACAATGCCATTAAGGACACCTACTCGCTCACGTTTGATTTGAGTCTTCCTATCCTTTACGAACTGGGGTTGGTCCCCGCCATCGAATGGCTGGGCGAGAAGATTACGGAGAATCATGGTATTCTCTTCCGGCTCATCGATGATGGTTTGCCCAAACCGTTGAGCAACGACATCCGCGGCGTCTGCTTTGATGTGATGCGCGAGCTGTTGCGCAACGTGGTGAAACACGCCAAGGCCACCGAAATCGTTGTCACCGCACGTGTGGAGGATGCCCAGCTTTGCCTTGTCATTGAAGACAACGGCCAAGGCTTTGACAGTTCCGCTCCAGCGGACGTGAAGCGCAGCGACGGCGGATTCGGTATGTTCTTTGTCCGGGAACGCCTGGAGTATCTTCGCGGAAGCATTCGCGTGGAGTCCGAAGGCGGCAAAGGTACGCGGATCACACTGACGGCGCCACTGAGCGACGCGCACTTACAGACGGGAAGCGACGGGAATGAAGATCAGAATCTTGCTGGCTGACGACCACCAGATCTTCCGAGAGGGACTTCGCTCCTTGATCGAAAGACAGGCAGACCTGGAGGTCGTGGGCGATGCGGAAACGGGTCGGGTCGCCGTGAAAAAGGCCTTGCAGCTCAAGCCGGATGTCGTGATTATGGACATTGCGATGCCCGACATGAATGGGATCGAGGCGACGCACCAGATTCGCGCCCAGCTTCCGGACACGAAGGTCATCGCCCTCTCGATGCATTCCGACAAACGCTTCGTATCGGGCATGCTCCACGCTGGCGCCTTGGGCTATCTTCTGAAAGCCAATGCCTTCGACGAAGTTGTGCAGGCGACTCGGACCGTGATGAACAATAAGCATTACGTCAGCGGAGACGTCGCCGACACCATCGTGAGCGATTACGTTAGTCAAATGTCGCAGACGGCCCCTTCTCCTCGAACGCTCCTCAGTCCTCGGGAACGCGAGGTTCTGCAATTGCTTGCCGAAGGGTATGGGACGAAGGACATCGCCGAACGGCTCCTTGTGAGCACCAACACCGTCGATACGCACCGTGCCCACATCATGACGAAACTCAATATCCGCACCATTGCCGACCTTGTGAAGTATGCGGTGCGGGAAGGACTTACCTCGCTGGAATAGCACCCCGTTGACGATCCCGCGAATCTGACGGATTCGACCGATCTGACCGATCGGTCCCATAGTTCCGATACCTTTCATACCTCCCATGTGTCTGCTCCAAACCTCACTCATCGCTCACCATTCCCCCGAGCACGCATCGGGTTTTTCCAAGTCAAGAATCATGATCCCCGCGATATGCAAAAGCGCGGCACTCGGCAACAATACACACAGGTAAATCCGGGGCCTTGGCATTGCATGTTAACCGTACGGAGCCGGGATTCCGGCGGTGGTATGACGGAGCGCCAAGGCACACTCTGAAGAGGTGAGCGTGCGGGCGGCGAGCGCGGGTTCCCGCCAGCAATTCCCATCGGGGAGGCGGGAGTCTACTCGGCCGCGGCTCAAAGCGTATCGGCGGACACGCACGGGGGTGCGCTTGTCCCGATTTCCTCCGGAGTTGTCTTAACAAACCCCATTAGGGAGGGACACGTCTGGCGATAAATCGCGCAGCAGGATTCACCCCATCAGCCGGCAAGTGCATGGCCGCGTTGCGCGTCGGCCCTGAGATGCGCGGCTCGGCGGGGAGTGGCGGGAAATCGAGTACAAATGAGAGAGGACGCACAATGAGAACGAATAGAAGAGGCTTTACCCTCATCGAATTGCTTGTAGTAATCGCAATTATCGGCATACTGGCTGCCATTCTACTTCCGGCGCTGGCGCGCGCGCGCGAGGCCGCCCGCCGGGCATCCTGTCAGAACAACCTGAAACAGTGGGGCCTGGTCTTCAAGATGTATTCGGGCGAGAACAGGGACATGTTCCCCCTCAATAGCCTGGGGATCAACGCCGGTGACAACCCCATGTCCAACAAGCGCATGTCGGTGTATCCAGCCTGGTGGCAGATTTACCCCGAGTACCTGTCCGATGTGATGTTGAATGGCTGCCCCTCCTCGGCCAAGTATTCCCTGATGTCAGGCACGGATTACGGCCTGCCCAGGAACACCTTGGCGGGATGCAGCGCCACCATGGTGACATGGGCCAACGTGACGAATCGCGAAACCGACAACCCCTGTTTCGGCAAGACCGCTGCGACTCCGGTACTGGACCCCATTGGCGGAAGCACGTCGACCTTGAACTACGATTGCGGTGGGGACCCGGGCTCCTGCTCGCCATACGTCCACGCGGATACAACGAAATTCGGTTATACGGATCTGATCCGCTCGTACAAATACTTCGGATTCATGATACAGCCCAATTGGATGGACAAGACGGCAGACGATTTCTTCGCGGTCGGTTCAACGTTCCTTAAGGCCCCGTCTCTGCCGTATCCCGGTGCAAGCACCAGCGGCACACACATGCAGTGGGGCAATCGCAATTCGGCTGGCTTCACCTACCCCTTCCCGACAGGCAGCAGCCAGGGTTCCTTCACCATCAACCGACTCAAGGAAGGCGTCGAGCGCTTCGCCATCACGGATATCAATAATCCGGCGGGTTCCGCCAGCGCCCAATCGGACATCGTCGTGATGTACGATGAGAGTATTGCGTATAACGGATCGGTCGTGACGGGGTCGGACGGTGTCCGCTTCAACCACGTGCCGGGCGGCGCGAACATCCTGTACATGGACGGCCACGTGGAGTTCGCCAAACTGGGTGCCTCCGTCGGACGTTCCTGGCCGGTGAGTGAGTTCGTAGGACAGCAACGCACCACGACGGGATCCTGGGCCGCCGGGCTCAACTTCCCTTGATTGAAACAAGGCCTGACGGACACCCCTGTTCTTGATGTGGCAGTGAATCCGAGTGTAGAGTCCGGGACCCTTATGTGGGGGTCCCGGGCCTTACAACAAACGCTCACGCTGAACCGGGCTTCCGTCAGACTGACCGAATCGTGTTATCGAACCGAATTCAAAGGAGCGTTCAGAATGGGTACGGCATGGCTTCGTGTGGTGTGTGTCCTGGCGATGGTGGGTGTTGCCGCGGTTCTTCCGGGCTGCTCCAAGGGGTCAACGCCGACTCTATCGACTGAGGAACTCTCCCAGCTTCCCCCCGAGCAGCAGATCATCGAGTCCGCCGCCTCGGGCGATGTGGACACATTGAAATCGCTCCTTGCGGTCGACCCATCCCTCGTGAATATACGAGGTGAGGCGGACAGGACTCCTCTGCATTTCGCGGCGGCAAACGGCCACAATGATGCCGTCAGATTGCTCCTCGAAAACGGCGCAGATCCCTTTGCCGAGGATGAAGATGGATTTCCTCCTCAGTCCGCCGCCCAGCAGTGGGACCATCTGGACACGGCGAAGATTATCGCCGAGGCAGTTGGCGCGGCTGGCGAACAAGTCCAGTGAGTCGTTCCTGAAAGGGGATAGCGACTTTTCGTGAAGGTCATGCCTCCGCACGGAAACGATGCCGCATTCACCGCGGGTGCGAATAGGGAGGCGCCTCTCCACTGGTCACACAACGACGAATTGAGAAATGGAGTACATGATGAAGATGTCTCGCAGAGCGTTTCTGGGTACTGGCGCGGCGCTGGTGGCGGGGAGCATGGCGCAACAGTCCGCCTTCGGCGCGAACGATCGCGTGGGCGTGTGTTGTATCGGCATTCATGGCCAGGGCAAGAACCACATTCGTCGTTTCCTTGAAGTTCCCGAAGCGGAAATCGTGGCCCTCTGCGATGTCGACCAGAATGTGCTGGAATCGCGTGCCGCCGCGCTCGAGAAAGTTACGGGCAAAAAGCCGAAGCTGTACCGGGACATGCGCGAGGCCTTCGCGGATGACGCCATTCACGCCGTGAGCATCGCTACGCCCAACCATTGGCACGCCCTCGCCGCCACCTGGGCCTGCCAGGCCGGCAAGGATGTCTACGTCGAGAAGCCGTTCGCACACAGCTTCTGGGAGGGCCAGCAGCTCGTCAAGGCCGCGAAGACGTGGAACCGCATCGTCCAGCACGGCACCCAGCAGCGCTCGGACCCGGAGCGTATGCGCGACATGAAGCTCATGGCTGAAGGAAAGCTCATCGGCCCTATCGTGCACGCGCGCGGTTATGTGTACAAGAATGGTAACCGGATGGACATCGGCCGTGGCAAGCCCGGCGATCCCCCGCCAGGAGTGGACTACAACCTGTGGCTAGGTCCCGCCAAGGAGCGCCCCTTCCTCTGGCGTGAGGGCGGCGAGGCGCAGCACGAACCCGGCGGCTTGTTCATGCACTACAATTGGCACTGGTTCTGGGATTTCGGCAACGGCGAGAGCGGCAATCAGGGGGTCCACGAGATGGATGTGGCCGTTTGGGCCGCCGCGGGCAAAGGCCTTCCGGTCCGCGTAGCCAGTACCGGTGGGCGCTACAAGTGGCAGGATGATGGGGAAACACCCAATACCCAGGCCATGCAATTCACCTATGCCGACGGCACCATGCTGAGCTTTGAAGTCCGCAACCTGGGCTCATTCAAGGAAGCCTGCGACGATGACTGCGCGAACAGCGCATTCGGAACGGATGGTTACTGGGTGAAGGGCAAAGGCTTCTTTGATTACGCGAACAACCCAATCCCAGTCCCCGCCGATGCGGTGTTGCCAGAGTCCAAGTCGGAATACGCCAATTTCATCGACTCCGTCAAGAACCGTAATTGGGACGGCATTCACGGAAATCCTGATGATGCGTTCCGTTCCGCGGCACACATCCATCTCGGCAACATCGCATATCGTCTGAAGCGAAGCCTCGAATTCGATCCCGAATCCGGGAAGTTCAAGAGTGACGAAGAGGCCGACGGCATGCTCAAGGACAATTACCGCGAACCATTTGTTTTCCCGGAAATTGCATAGACGAACTGCTGACCCACAGACAGAGACCCCCATCGATGCGATAGACCCAGACGGCGGGGAGGCGGCGCTTGAAGCGTCACCTCCCCGCCGCCCGTTTGCCCGCAGCGCATCTCGCCCGGCATGTCCAGTGCGGTATGGATCAAGGCTTGCTCTCGCCCGCGAGACTCTTCACATCCCATTCTAAGACATAGGCCTGCGCAATCTGCCCCGAGGCAAGTCTGTGTGCTCAGTCCACCCCATGGAGTCCCAACAAGGCGGGGGCCACCAATCCGTGCATTGCGGATATCGAGAAAGTCGCATATACTTACTGTAGTGGACAGCGAAAGGCGGAGGAGTTCTGCCGCACAATCCTCTAACGAGGAGTGACAACTCCCCCAAGCTTAAGGTAGACTTGGTTTGTCGCACACGAGATGGAGTTGCGCGTAAGGGGGATCACCGGGAGTTCCAACAAGGAGCTACGTTTTTTGCCTCATCGTGCGGCCCGGATACGGATCCGGCGAAGGCTGACTTTCCAGCAAGCGGGTCTGTGTCCTATGAGGAGGCTTCCTGCCGGGTCGTTCTTGAGTGGCTTCGAAATCCGGTATTTGAGGGAGTGGACGGCACGTTCCCACAGCCACACTGAGGGAGTCCGGAAATGAGTGGGCGGAAATGCGGTTTCACCGTGGTGGAATTGCTGGTCGTGGTAGCTATCATAGGTATCATGGCGGCTGTACTGTTACCTGCGTTGGCGAGGGCCCGTGAGGCGGCCCGGCGCGCGTCCTGCCAGAACAACCTGAAACAGTGGGGCCTGGTCTACAAGGCGTTTGCGAATGAGAACGCGGAATTCTTCCCGCTCAATAGTCTAGGGATAAACGCCAACGACAACCCCATGTCGAACAAGCGCATGTCGGTCTATCCCGGATGGTGGCAGGTTTACCCCGAGTACGTGTCGGACGTGATGCTGAATGGGTGTCCCTCTTCGATCCGGTATCCCCAGATGGCGAATACCGACTACTCCGAACTCCGAAACCGGTTGGCGGGCTGCAGTTCCACCATGGTGGCCTGGGCCAATACGGTGAATCAGGAAACCGATAATCCGTGTTACGGGAGAACGGCCGCCACAGCCACGGTCGATTTTATCGGGGGAAGCTACTCTTCGCTTAACTTCGACTGCGGAGCCGCGCCCGAGTCGTGCTCACCGTACGTACATGCGGACACGGCGAAGTATGGCTACACCGATTTGATCCGATCCTACAAATACTTCGGTTTCATGATAGAGCCCCGCTGGATGGAGCAGACCGTCGACGACTTCTTCGCGGTCGGCAAGACCTTCATTTCCACCAATCTCAACTACCCCGGCGGACCGGGAAACACCCCCACCCACATGCAGTGGGGAAACCGCAACGCGGGGAGCTTCACCTATCCCTTCCCTGCGGGCAGCAAGCAGGGGTCGTTCACGATCCACCGTCTGAAAGAAGGCGTGGAGCGCTTCACAATCACCGACATTAACGACCCGAGTTCCAGCGCGACCGCTCAATCCAACATCGTTGTGATGTACGATGAGAGCATCGCGTATAACGGCATTATCACGACCGGACAAGATGGGCCGCGATTCAACCACCTATCCAGCGGCGCAAACATCCTCTATATGGACGGCCATGTGGAATTCGCCAAGATCGGCAATTCGAGCGGCCGCGCGTGGCCGGTCAGCAAGTATGTAGGCCGGCAACGCTCCACGACAGGCGCCTGGGCCTCCGGCATCAACTTCCCCTGAGACGGCGCGGCTTTTCCCACTGACGCCCGGCTTCCACGCCGGGTGTTTTTGCGGGAATGGGAAGATTGAGAGTCATGGGAACTATGCGATGTAACGTCAGGCGCGGCTGCGAGGTGGTACATCGGCCACCTTCTCAGGGTTACCCACCAAGCGATGGCCACCAGGGGCGCCGGCATCCCTGCCGGCTCTGAATCACGCAGGGATTGGCGTAGGGCGCCGCGGCGCGTTACCTTGTGTTTGATTCCTGTTTGGGGGCGGTTTTCGTGAGGTCCAGAAACTCGGCGGTGCTCAAGACGTAATCGTAGCCGGTTTCCTCGATGTCCTTCATGCGGCTGGACTCGCGTGCGTTTGTCGTGGCGTCGTGGATGCACAGAATCGTGTAGCCGAGGCGTTTGGCCGACTTCGCGGACTTGCCCAAGCAGGCCCCCGTGTGGCCGCCGACGAACACGATGTTCTTGACGTCGAGATTGCGCAATACGAAATCGATGCTGCTGGAACTGAAGGCGTCTTGGGCCGTTTTGGCTATGACGTATTCTCCGTCGCGGACGCCGAGTATCTTCGCGGGCTGAGAGCCGGGCTGGCTGATGTGGCCGCTCCATTTCGCGTAGTCAGTGCCGTGCTCTTTCAACATTGCCTTGCGAATGCTCGGGTCCAGGTCCATCCCATCCTCAAATCGATAGCCCCAGTGAACGAAGATCATCGGAAGCCTGAGCGTGCGACATGCGTCCACGACCTTGACGGCGTTGGGCAGCGCGACATCCCACGCGAAATCGTTGGCGGCGTTCACGTCTTCCGCCGTGAAACCCATCTCGCGCCAGAGCGCGGGGACTTGATCGAGGGTCATTGGGGCTGGCCGGCTGCCCTCCTGGATATCGATGGACACGAAGGCGCAGTGCTGGAAGAACGAGGCGTCGATCGGAGGTTTCTCCGTTGGCGCGTTTTCCGCCCCACACAACAAGGAACTCGCAAGCAGCGAGACGGCTAATAGCGTCATGGTCACCCCTCAGCAGCGTCGAGTATCTATTTCTCGAGTTGTTCCAAGAGCTTGTTTAGATTCTCAAGCGCCTTATCGCACGCGGTTCCTGCGGCCGCATAGTCGCCCTTTTCGAACGCAAGTTCGGCCGCATGTATTGATTCCTGGGCCGTTTTCAACTCTTCACCGGCGGTAAGCTTCTTCTCGCGAAGGATATTCGTCACGCGGCCTACTTTCACCCGCGCGTCCCAGTATTTCAGATAGGCTGCATCGTGCGGGTCCGTTCCGGCGCGTGGAATCCGCTCGGCGACGGGCAGCAGCGCGGGGAACTCCGCGTGTGGTTCGACCTGATACCAGAAGGCCGTGCTTGAATAGTCGTTGGCATAGTTGTTGGCGTGGCCGTGTTCGATAGTGACGCGAATGGACTCCTTGAAGCGGATGGGGTCCGTCACGAAGAATCGGTACATGCCCACCTTGCCCGCGAAATCGCGGTTGCCCACGAGATAGAAGCCTGTGTAGGGGCCGGCGTATTCGGTATTGGGGCAGGCGCCGCCGCCGAAGATCTCCTCCGAACCCGTGCCGTGGAACGATGGCGGCCACGGTTCACCATCGATGAAGATCATGTCGTCGCCTTCGCCGTACCACCCTCCCGCGATGTTATCGACGTTGAGGAAATAGCCTGCGAGATTGCCGCGGCCCTGTGCGTCGAGGATGACGTAGTTCTCATTGCCGTCCGTGTTCTTCCCGTCGTGAATCGTGACGTTGGGCTTGTCGCCAATGGCCGTGGTCGGGTTCTCGCGGCGCCATTGCGCGTGGAATCGGCCCGCGGCTTCGTCGACGTGGCGCAGCTTCTCATAGTCGATGTGATACCAGATCGCGCCGTTCGTGTGCGGCCCTTCATTGGTCAAGGTGATCCGTGCGCCATTCGCAAACGGCATGGGGAAATACGAGTTGAACCCCACCGTGCCGCCCACGCCTGTCGCACCGGGATTCACCGTGACCATCAACGATGAGAAGAACCGGACGCGCTCCTGGCCCTGTCCGAAGAAGTCGCCAAAGGGGACCTCAACGCTGGGCGTGGTTTCCCCGTCCCAATACATGCGCAGCACGAGTTCGCGAAGATAATGCTCGGTAGGCCAAATCGTAAAGTACACGTGACGAATGCAGCCCGCGCCCTCGATATTGGCCAGTTCAAGCGTTTCGCCCGGGTCGACGTGAAAGAAATCGACATTCGCCCCCGTGCGATCGAAGCTGGAGATGCGCGCGCTCTCCGCGTCGCGCATGTAGACCATGTCCGAGAAGAGCGAATGCGAGAACACTTCCTCGCGTGAGTTGTGCACGCACCCGCTGGCGAGTATCAATGCGAGTACGAGGAAGCTGGGAACGATTGATTTGCGCCAAGACATGGCCGTGTCCTCCCGCGTTACATGACCCATCCGAACCTTCGATTCCGGCAAGACGTTGCCAACGGAATCTGACTCAGTGGCAACTACTTGAAGCAATTCATATACAGAGTAACGCTTCTCTGTGTCACGCGCAAGGGGACACGGCATTCATCGGCAGTAGCGCCTGGCTTCCACGCCGGGCGGACTGAGAGCGCCAGATTTCCACCTGGGGACTTGAAGAGCCGGCAGGGATGCCGGAACTCCTGGTAGCGCACGACCCCCACGGCGGGCGTCTTTACTCTTTGCTCAGGTCGCGGTAGTAGAGTTCCTTCGCCTCGACGGTCATGCCCTGATTGTGGCACTGGATCGCGAAGAAGCCCTTCTTGTACTCATCGTCCGAGTACGTCATCACGAGCTGGTCATTCACCCAGATATTGATCTCGGGGCCGACGGCCTTGACACGCATGGAGAACCACTCGCCATCCTTGGTCAGGAGGGCAGAGGCTTTGCCGGTCGGGGTGCCGGGCTTCCACAGCCAGCCGGTGAAGGCGTCCTGGCTATTGCAGATCTGCGCTTCGTACCCTTGCGGGAAATCGTCGGGCTTGTCCGCGGGCGGGTTGGCGCGGAAATACAAGCCGCTGTTTGCCGACTTGCCCTGGCTGGAAATGCGGAACATGCCCTTCACTTCCAGATCAGTGAGTTCCGGCGCCGCGTAGATGTGTCCCTGGCCGCCTTCCGACTGCCCGGTCAGCACGCCGTCCACGACTTTCCACGTCGCCTTGCCCCGGACCGTCCACCCGTCCAGGGTCTTGCCGTCGAAGAACGATACCCACTTAGCTTCGCCCGGCGCCGAGCCTTCTTCCTTCGCCGCCGACTTGGTACCGGCAGTCTGACAGGCGCTCAGCACGAGGCCCAGTAACCCAACGCACACACAGATGCGAACGCTTTTCATCTTTACTCTCCTTCGTTCCAGGCGAGTCTTGTCCTGGATACCCCAATCCGCACATTCCAAAGGCAACGTTCCTTCCACTATCGCGGACGAACTCGCCAAAGAGTAGTCCACCTCGAAGGAGCGTTCAAGAATGGGGAGAACACATCGGACGGATTGGACCGATCGGTCGGATCCGTCCGATAGAGCGAGTGCACATGCCACCCTCGGAACGCCAGGCGCCAGCAGCCTGTTCGTGTAATCGAGACCCTTGTAGCGCCCGGCTTCCACGCCGGGCGTCTTCGCAAAAGCAACCAAATTGAAGCCCTTTCCCCTTGTCTGGTACACTGGTTACGAAACGTGTTCGGCGTCCGCATTGCGGGCATTTGACGTTGGCAAGGAAGGCCATGCTCGTCCATCTGAGCTTGGGTAGCAACACAGGGGACCGGGAAGGCTTTCTTCTGTCGGCGTTGCGGAGTCTGAACGCCAGGAATTCCGTGCGTGTGGTGTCGGTTTCGTCTGTATACGAGACCGAGCCGATCGGCTACCAACAGCAACCAGATTTCCTGAACCTGGCCGCGGCGGTTGAGACGGAGCTTGCTCCGCTTGAACTGCTTGACGTCATTCAGGATATCGAGTCGCAGTTGGGCCGGACGCCTACGGAGCGCTGGGGCCCGCGGGTCATCGACATCGACATCGTGCTCTGGGGCGGCCTGGAGCTGGAGTCGGAGCGGTTGACCATCCCGCACCGGTCGTTTCGGGAGCGGGCCTTCGTATTGGAGCCGCTCCTGGAAATCGCGGGCGATGCCATCGACCCGGTGACGGGCATGAGCATCGCGGACCTGGCGGCGCGCCCCACGGTACAAGGGTGGGTGCGGCCCTATCGCCCAGCGCCAGACGCCGGCTCATTCGTGTAGTACAGTTTGATTGTGGACCACTGAACCGCTCCGCTTGGAGCCCCATGGGGACCGGGACGGGAACGTCACGGTTCAGGAGGACCTGAAGTATGCCTCGTATCACCGCGGTCTCGTTGCGGGACC
>JADLGB010000232.1 GCA_020849535.1 Candidatus Hydrogenedentota bacterium | reverse complement strand
TGTGCCCATCGCCTGTCCGCCATTGTCACTCCTCCTCGCCAACGCTCCACCCGTGCCCTGCGAGAAGTATGGTATCACAAACATAGATAAATATCAATCAATATTCCGACAGACCCTTGAAGGGGGTGTAGGGGGATGTTCTTCTCTTCTCGCGGCCCAAGGGGGCGCGGCGTTGTCATCTCAATTGTCCGCCCTTCAGGGCTGACTGCTTTCCTTCAGCCGCCGCAAGAACTCCTGCTCGACATCATCGATCTGATCGAAGAGACGGCCTTCCGCGGGCCGCATATCAAACGACCGCCGCGGACGCTGTTCCGGATTGCCGTCGTCGCCGCGCACACTGCCATTGTGAAAGCACCAGCCGGCCGCGCCGCCTTCCCGCGCTTGCGAGAGGTCCGTCAGGAAGTCCTCCGCCTTGGGCGGATAGTCTCCGTAGCCCCGCCGGAACGGCTCCTGATAGTGCACAGGCACGATGCGCCGGGCCTCTTTCATGATGTCGAGGTATTCGCGGGTCTTTTCCGCGGTCTGCGCGGGCGAGTCCGCCCCGCGCGGCCGGTGCGGAGTCAGGAAGTCGACCTCGCCCTCGTTAATGTACGCGATGACCTCCTCGCGCGAGATGTCTCCCCCTTGCGACGCGGTACACAGGCGCTTCGGGTCGATGGTCTTGATCGCGCGGATAAGACGCCCCACTTCCTCCATCGGCACGTACCGCGCGTCGCCGACGTTGCGCTCGTTGCCCACGTCGAAATAGACGTTGCGGAACGGAAGCAGTTCCCTCGCCAGCGTGATCATCACAGCGGAATGCTGCTCATAGTTCGTGGGGAAGTCCGGCGCATCGCCTCGCGTCACGGTGACATCCACCACCATTCCGTGCTCTCCGGCCATGTGGCAGAGCCGCTTCAGCCGATCCAGATAGGGTGGCCGTGCAGCGCCATCCGGCGCTACGGCAGTAACGTTATTCTCAAAGGCGTTCCACGTGACCCACACGCGAATCCAATTGAAACCCAGCGTGGCAAGGTCGCCGAGATCGCGCGCAATGACGGTCTCGTCCTCAACGCCAAGGGCCCCGTAATAACTGCACCCCAGCAAGAACGCAGGCCGCCCATCCAGAGTAAAGCGCGCCCCATCGACCCCCAAGACGGGTCCCTGGAGACTGTCTGCTCCGGCCAGAAGAAATGCCCCTACAAGAACCAAAGACATAAAGACTCTCCTCCCCCGCTACACACTCTTTGTACTCTTTGCCCTTTTCACCAGGAGCGCCGAAATCCCCGCCGGCTCTTCGGAAAGGGGGGAGAGTCCCGTCTCCGCTCGGGGACACGCTCCGCTTGGTACAGTCCCCCTTTTCCTTTGGACAATCTTACTACAATGCAGGTCTGTTCGCAGCAGTTGAAGCCTCCATGTGATGTAGCATATCGTTTAGTAGTCGTCGGCGTAGCTACAATTCCCCTAACTCCAGATACGGGTGCCAAAAATGAAAGCACGCTTCATCATCGTTGCGTTGATTGTGTTGGTGCTGTGTGGTGCGGTGGCGTATACACTCCTTTCACGTCCAAATGCCCATCGCCCAGAAGGCGGGTCAGAATCTGCCGGTTCGACTCCAGCCCGCTTGGAGAACCCGTTTCAGCGGCCAGCCCTTACGCGGCCAACCGAGTCGGCGCCCACGCTCAGCAAGGCGGAGCATAGTCCCATCAAGGGGGAGGGGGCGATCAGAGGCTTGGTCCTATTACCCGACGGGACTCCCGCGCGCGGGGCGAGCGTTCAGGTTCAATCGGATGACCCGGCCGCCACGAAAGAAGGGCACACGAATCACGCGGATCAAGACGGCCAGTTCGCGCTCAATCAACTCGCTTGGGGCTGGTACGGCGTCTATGCATCTCAAGACGAGCGCGCCGCCACGGCCGTGTGCCTTCTATCCCCTCATAAGCCCGCTGCCGAGGTCACACTGGTCCTGGAGCCCGCAGGCTTCATTTCGGGCCACGTTATCGGGGATGCTGGTGCCGGTGTTGCCGCGGCTTCCATCGCCCCGGTGATGAAGGATGACCGCCGACTTCAGCCTGGCCAGCGCGCGGCAATGACAATCCAAACTGGGGCGGATGGCAGTTTTACGTCTCCACTTCTGCCCGAGCGCACGTGGCAATTCGAGGTGCGCGCAGATGGGTACGCCACCACCATCACACCGCCAATCAATGTGGGGACGTCCGGCGCCAGGGTCTATCTGGAGCGCGGCGGGATCTTGTCGGGTGTCGTCGTCGATGTGGAATCTGGAAACCCGGTCACGGGCATGAAGCTGCGTGCTGCGAAGCCTGACGTTCCGGCCGATGCGCACGAGGCGAAGACCGGTAGCGCGGGAGAGTTCGCGTTCGCCCACTTGGTGAATGGCGTCAACCGCGTTGCATCGTCCGATTCGGATCGCGTCCTTGTGCCGGCCTTCTCCACAGTCGACGTGGGGGCCGGCGGCATGAGCGAGGACCTCGTGCTCCATGCAGGGAAAGCGGCCATTGTCGCAGGCAAGATACTCGATGTCGCGGGGGCTCCAGTTCCAGGACTTACGGTGTATGCCGACGCGCAGGACACATCCGCCACCCTGCCCGGACACTCTGACCCATCGGGGCAAGAAGGTGAATATCGTATTACCGGCCTTGCGCCCGGCACTTATGTACTCTCCGTCCCCCAATTGGGTCACCTCCAGATCCAAACCCAAACCGTGACCCTCGAACAGGGCGAATCTCGCGCCGGAGTAGACTTCACCTTGCCATTTGGAATCAGCGCCTCCGGACACGTGTACGATACCGCCGGTTCTCCCGTTCCTGGCGCCGAGATTGAAGGCAAGTACTTCGCTGGACCTTTCGGCCAAGGCCGGGTTACGGCCACGGCGGACGCCAGCGGAACGTTTCAGGTGTACGGCCCCCAGCCCGAAAGCGAGCTGCATCTGCGCGCCGTCACAGGCAACGCGTCATCCCCCTGGTACGGGCCGATTATCGTGTCCGCGGAAGGTGTCCAAGACCTCGAACTGATTCTTAGCGAAGTGAGGGATTCTGCGATCGCTGGGATTGTGGTATCGGAAACGGGACAGCCGCTTCGCTGTATTCTGAGAGTCGATGATCCCGCCACGGCGGTTTCGGGTGCTCCGGTCCAGCAGATTATTACCGGGTGGGACGGAACGTTCATGGTTCCCGTTCATACGCCTGGTGATTACGAGATCTATCTCGGAGCCTATGAACCCGAGGGGTTCATGAACGCGACCACGCTCGCGGCCCGGCTCTCGCTCGCCGCCGGACAAAGCGAACGGGGACTGCGTTTGGTGTACACGGAGAACGGCCAGTTCGTCATTGCGGGGCACGTCCTCGATGCCGGCGGCAACCCCGTTCCCGGCGCGATGATCACCCCGGCGGTGTCTGCGGACTCCGCTGGCGGCCCGCTGCCTTCGGCGCAGAGTGATGCTCAGGGGAGCTTTTCGCTCGACATGCCAGACGAGGGCACATACCGGCTGGTTGTGATGGCCCCCGGCTACAGCGTTCAGCACATGCACGATGTGGCAACGGGCACCGTCGATGTCGAGGTTGTCCTGGAAAAGAAAGCTCAACTCCAGGGCCGCGTTGTCGACGCTACCACCGGCCAGGCGGTGCCGGCGTTCTCCGTGGCCATCGTGCGCGAGGGACTGCCGTCTGACCGCGTTCTCCGGCTTCAGCCAGTCCACGATAGCCAGGGATCGTTCACCATCGACATTCCAAGCGTGCCCGATTCGATTTTTGAAGTCTTCGTGAAGGCCGATGGTTATCAGGAGTCCCGCACCCCGCTCGATCCATCCAAGCACATGCCGGGAAGCCCGTCGCTTTTAATACCGGTGAGTCCATTGCGCTAGACATTACCCACTGATATAGCGAAGCTCCCTGCTTTCTACGGGCAGTCAGGCGGAAGGTTTGCCTTCACCCGGCAGCTAGGTCAGGCCCGGAAGATTCTCTCTGGACGTGGCAAGGAGGTGAGGCTGCTGGGCGGACGGGTCGGTAAGAAGGTACATCTGACATCCTGAAACCATGAATGTGTCATACGATAATGACCGGAAATCTGAACGTGTGATTGCCAAATACCTGTGGCCAAGACGTCCGTTCAGGGTCGAATGGCCCAATGGTCCAAGTTCAGTCAGACCCCGTTACTAATTCCGTATACTTCCAGACGAAGTGTACGTTTCTCTGACCCTGTTCGAGCCTTGATGACAAATGTTGCCTTTGCAATCGTTTGACTGGTATCGGAAGGCGCACAACCCAGATAGCGGAACTCCATTGGGATAGCGTCATCAGTCTGTTGGGGCAATTGTATGTACGAAAATGCATCTGGCCTCGGATTCTCGATAGATTCAATCTCGACAGTTCTTCCGTAAGGACTGTACACACTCACATTAGAGCTTGGCGCGTCAATGTCTCCTACTTGACAGCGAAGAACAAGTTCCTGTGAGGAAAGCGACAAAGGCCCAAGCACTGTGCCATCAACTACAATCTCTTTCGTTCTGACTACTGGCCGACCTATCTCAAGTTTAAGGACCGTTCGCCAATATCCCTCAGAAAGCCGAGGGTTTGGAGTCACTCTGAACTCCAAGCCCTGGCGGGATACGTACTCTCCATGTTGGGTAACGTCTATCACTGCGTCATCATATGCTGCCCTAACCGGATTGGCCGTTTCATCACCCGGATAGTACTTGAAATGAAACGTTTTGGATATGATTGCCCCCTCCTTAATCTCGCCAAAGGAAAGTTCCAATGGACACTCCGCGAAAACTGTTGCAGAAACGCGGAAGAGATTAGGCGAGGCAAAACCCTCGCAGAAGACGTACACCTCTGAATTAAACGGCCCGGCTCGACCATCAAAGTCCACAGTCACTGGAACTTCTAGCGAATCGTATGCCCGGACAATCTGACCAACAATGTCCTTCACCAACGTGCATCCACAGCTTGTTGAAACCTTCGAGATCCGCTGCGATGTTCCAGAATAGTTCTTGAGTCTAAACGCAATCACCCTTTTTTCGGTTTCATGGACCAAACCGAAGTTGTGTGTCGTTGGAGCAAGTGAAAGCGCGCTGTCAACAGGTCCCCCTTGCCACGCCAAAATCACGAACGTCACCGGCGTCACAAGGGCGACACACATGACAATCAGAACAAACAGCAACCTCGAATTGGAATGTCTCATCCCAAGGTTTCAACACTGTGAGAAGAAGACCGTTGACTGACCATCACCCCTGGCAGTCTGCGCCACTGGTGACAAACCCGGTGACGGTGGTTGGAGTCAAGTATTCATCGACATCGCACAAACGTCTGCCACTACCACAATGGGTCTGGGGAACATCCCAGACGCAGGTCATCGGGAGCTCACACAAGACCTGCCCAATACTTGCGTAACCATCCTTCCCTGTCTTTCCCGATCCAGCAGGAATGGCGAATGGGATCTGATAGTAGTAGCGCACAATTCCGAGGTTTAGGCAACCCTGCTCTGTCGTGCAATGGTCATAGCAGTGGTCCGATTCACCGCAGTCATAGAATGCGTTCACGTAGCACGCGCCCTCGACCTCTGAAGAAGGACCAAGCGTAACAAGACCAAGCGCAGCGCCACACACAAGAAAACACGCGATGTACGTTCTCATAACCTTCTCCTTTCACGATTTCTGACCATAAGCGACCTACCTGAGCACAAATTAGTTTAGTGCTCGTCAAGTAACTCTCTCGGAACCAATTCGCCTTCAATGACGCTCATTGAGCGTTGCCTTCCATGACTGTCCTTTCGGACAACCAGGATGTTGTTGGGCAAATCCATGGCTTGCCAGGAAAACGCCGTGCTTGCCACAGCGGGGTTGATTGCCAGTGACACGACTTCATTTGTCGATTCGCGCGTTAGAACTGGCACATTCTCATCCTTGCCGCTAAGCGAATACTGCCGCACTGTCCAACGGTGCGGAAACCAAACACCCTCCGTAAGCTTGGCTTGCACTTCCATCTCGCGATAGACTACGGAGCCTGCATACTCATGGGATTTTGAGATCACTCCCCCTTTCTCTGATTCCACCCAGAATTCGCTCACTTTGAATCCTTCGGTGTCGTCAAACAGCGTCACTCGGTATCTTCCGGACTTCTTTCCCTCCTGTTCGACGGCCAGTGAGACCTGCCAAGAGCCGGACTTAAGGACTTCGCACAGTTGGCGAAGGGTTTGTGAGCCGTTGCCAAAGCCGTATCGCTCGGGAGTTCGCGGATTGAAGGCCTTGACAAACCTCCGGACTTCCTCCGACCAGTTCCCCGGGGAGTCATATTCATATATATAGGCCACGGGCGTCCCCACGAACCATTGTGCTAAGTACGTATCAGAAACTACCACGCGCAACTCATCGCTCGTGGCTGAACTGCTGTGCATGGTGCGAGTGCTGGTGTCTCGTTTTCTCGAAATCCGAGACTGGCTACCCTTTCTGACTTCCCAATGAAACGTCTGCATCGTGTGCTGTTGAATCTCACCTGCTTTAACACCGAAGATCTTTGACGATTCGCGCATTGTGAGTTCATATGTTTCAATCTTCGCACGATTTGCTTCTTGAATGTCGGCCAGCATTGTCAGTAGGTCAAAATCCGGATCGACTTCTTTAGGGGATTCACCATTGGCCGACAAGACAAGGGGATAACCCGCGAAAATGAAGCACATGAATCGAACGATGACTGAAATCGCCAAAGATCTCATGCAGATCCCCCGCAGAGTGTCTGTATGCGTTTCATAATCTTATCAGTGTCAGTATAGGGGGGGGGGGGCTTCATCTGTCAAGAGGGGAGAAAGGGGAGATGAGGGTAACAATAGTCGCGAAAGAGGGGCCTTGCTTCCATTGCGCGGATCGTAGAAAGGAAAAGTACCTACGCATGCTAGGGCGGATCCTCAGGCAGTTTGCGCTCCCTGCACCACACAAGCCGAAGTCACCATTGGACTACCGAAGGACTTCCCTTATCACTGTTTCAACGCCGCGACGATTTCCGCCCAGGCGCGGCTGCAGGGGTATTCGCCGGGGTACCTGAGATACGCGGCGTGGCCGTCCATGTACAGGATATTGGCGCCGCCGGGGATGTGGTTGAAGTCGGTGGCGTCCACGGAGATCTTGTCGAACATCATGGGGAGTTGCGACTGCGAGATGTTCGACGCGGAGGGGTTGTTGATATCGGTGATCGAGAACCGTTCGATACCCTCGCGGAACCGCGTGGCGGTTTGGGTTTCTCCGTACTCGTCGACGAAGGTCCAATCCTCGTTGAAGGACTCCACGGGTTTGTTGCGCAGCACGTCGATGAACGCATCGTAGAAGAGGTACGACATGTCTTTGGTCGCGGGGTCGGCCAGCCAGACGGTCTTGAACACCCACCCCGGGTAGATGTACGAGAGGTCGTCGAAGAGGCAAGGATTGGTGCTACCGCCGGACCTCGAACCGCCGGGCCCATCCGGCCGGTTCCAGCGGCCCAGGTCGAACTGCTCCTGACCGTCCTGATCCGACGGGCATACCAGGACCCGCGCGTCGGTCAAGTACTCGGGATAGAGCGCACGCCCCTCAAACATCAGGAAGGATTCATTCCGCACATCGCAGGCCTGGCCCACCAGGGTTTGGATTGTGGGATACGAGTCTTTTGCCTCTCCGGCGTACATCTTCAGCGACAGGCCCGTCTGCCGTAAGTTGTTCAGACAGCTAACCCTGCGGGCCGCCTCCCGTGCGCGGGACAAGGCCGGCAAGAGCATTCCCGCGAGGATGCTGATGATGGCCACCACAACCAGCAATTCGATAAGCGTAAAGCCGCGTCGGTTCACTCGGATCCCTCCTGAGGGTGCTCGCGTCGTGCACTTCCATATTACGCCCATGGCGCAAAGGTAGCAAGAGGTTTCGCGCTCACGAGGCGGGGACCTCACCCCAAAAGGGCTACGAGGGATGACATTCGGGCGCCGCGCTTCCGGGTCAGGAATTGTGGATTCTCGCCAATTCTATGCTTTCGCAGTTCATGTTATAATTGGGCGGGTGAGAAGCTGTGTACAGCCATCTCGGGGCTGCTCCCAGCTTGGCCGGCGAGAAGGGGGGAAGGATTGGGTCAGGGTGGCGCTGCCGCCATCGTGCGCGCCGCGAGGGCACGGGTACCGTCCCTCGCGGGGTGGGGCAGCCAGCCACCTTGGAGAAGGTCGGCCGTGGGCATTGGGCAAATCCCTTCAACTCGGGGCGAATCCGAACTGCCGGAACGCCAGGCGCTTGAGGACCTTGCGCGCCTGCTGGGAAGCGCGCTTGCCGCGGACCCCGATCAACGTGCGGAGGTCAACCTCCTTCCGGCTTCTCTCGCTCCGCTTTCCCTTCTTGTAAATGGCGTCCTGGACCGCATCCATGACCTGTCCACTCGTTGCGGCACACTCGAAACGCGACTGCGCGCGGAGCAAGAGCGCTACCTCCGGCTGGAGGCCAACATCCCGGGCGTCGTATACCGATATGAGGACGACCTTGAGGGGCGGCGCTCCTTTGCGTACATGAGCCCATCCTGCCAGGTTGTATTTGGGCTTGATCCCTCCGCCGTCATGGCTGATGCGGGATGTCTCATCTCTTCGCTGCACCCCGCTGACGCGGCGCGTCTGGCTGATGCCACGGCACGCTCCGCAAGAACGCTGCTCCCTTTCCGCGAAGAGCTGAGACGCGTCGAGGGAGACCGTATCCGCTGGTTCGACTGCATGTCACGTCCGGTGCCGCAGGCAGATGGCCGAATCGTGTGGGACGGCATCATGCTGGAGATCACGGAGCGCAAGCAAGCCGAAGAACTGCTGTGCCAGAAGACGGAAGAGTTGGACAGCTATTTCACGCACTCGCTTGAACTTCTCTCGATCAGCGATGCCCAGGGCCGTTTCTGCAGATTGAGTAACGCGTGGGAAGAGGCGCTCGGTTATCCCATTGCGGAGTTGATTGGAAAGCCGTATCTGGATCTCGTGCACCCAGACGACGTCGCGGCGACACAGTGTGAAGCCCGCTCACTGGCGGCAGGCACTTCGGTCTACGGTTTTGTCAATCGCTATCGTCATCGGGACGGCACCTACCGGTACTTGGAATGGAAGTCTTTCCCGGCGGGCTCCCGCGTGTACGGCGTGTCGCGGGATATCACACAGCAAAAGGAAACCGAAGATCGCTTGCGGCAGAGCGAAGCGCGATTCCGGCGGCTACATGACTCGATGCGGGATGCTTTTGTCGTGGTGGATTTGAACGGCAGATTCTTGCAGGCCAACCAAGCCTACGAGGAACTGGTTGGCTATTCGTTGGAAGAATTGAGCACGCTCACGTTTCGTGACTTGACTCCGCCACAATGGCACAGGATGGAAGACGAGATCCTCGAGACCCAAGTCATGGTCCGGGACTACTCCGCTGTGTACGAAAAGGAGTACGTGTGCAAGGACGGTGCCATCATTTCCGTGGAACTCAGGACGATCCTGCTACGCGACGCGGACGGCAATCCGGAGTCTTATTGGGCGATCATCCGCGATATCACGGATCGCAAACGCATGGAACGGGAGTTGCGCCTGGCGCAGTTTTGTCTTGAGAATGCAAGCTTGGCCATCTTTCAGATTGAGGAAGAGACCGCCCGCATTCACGCGGCCAATCGCAAGGCGTGCACAAACCTCGGGTACACCCAGGAGGAGCTGTGCGCACTAACCGTCACGGACATCGATCCGACGTTTGACTTTGTCCGATGGCGCCATCATCTGAATGAGATGAGCGCGAAAGACCGATCGCAGACATTTGAATCCGTGGAACGCAGGAAAGACGGCACGATGTTTGCCACGGAAATCACCGTCAACGGGATCGAATACGAAGGCACGCCATACCTGTTCGCCTTCGTCAAAGACATCACCGAACGCAAAGAAGCGGAGAATGCCCTGCGCCTGAAGGAAAGCGCCATCGAAACCTGCCTGACCGCCATCGGCATGGGCACGCCCGATGGCGTGCTCATATACGTGAATCCCGCGATGCAACGCATGTGGGCATACCCGGATCCCGGTATGCTCTTGGGCCGTTTCGTGGCCGACATCTTCGCGTCTAGAACGCATGTGTCCGAGATACTGGAGGTCATTCGCGAGCAAGGTTTCTGGATGGGGGAAATCACCGCAGTACGCTCGGACGGATCTCATTTTGAGGTCGAACTTGCCATGAGCGCGGTCAAGCAGTCGGATGGGGCCATCGCGTACTTGGTTGGTTCCTGCATTGATGTAACGGAGCGAAATCGTGCACTCAAGGCCCTGCATAGCAGCGAGGAGCGTCTGCGCCTCGCCCTGCAAGCATCTGAGTTGGGCATGTACGATTTCAACATTCAGACCGGCACGTCGGACGTCAGTCCCGAGTATGCTCAGGTGCTCGGCTACGAACCACATGAGTATGACTCGTCCACCGCCAACTGGCTGGAGCTTATCCACCCGGACGACCGCGAGCGAATGCAAAACAGCCGTCTCGCCTTTCTACGCGGCGATATGGAACGTGCCAAGGAGAGCGAGTTCCGGATACGCCGGAAAGATGGCGAGTATATCTGGGTACGCGTCGATGGAAAGGTCGAGTTCTCGGAAGAAACAGGGCTGCCCATACGCGCGGTCGGCACAATGAAGGATATAACTGAGCAGAAACGAGCCGCCGAATTGCGGGAGCAACTGGAGGCCCAGCTCGCCCAGGCGCAAAAGATGGAGTCGGTGGGGCGGCTGGCGGGAGGGATTGCCCACGACTTCAACAACATGCTGACCGTGATCCTGGGCTACACGGAGATGATCAAGGCCCAACTCCCCGAGAACGATCCGCTCCTTGAGGACGTGGCGGCGATCGAAAAGGCCGGCAGCCATTCGCGCGATATCACCCGGCAACTGCTGGCCTTCTCGCGCCGGCAGGTGGTTCAGCCGATCCCGTTGGATCTGAACGACAGCATCAATCTGACCAGGAAGACCCTGGCGCGCCTCATCGGAGAGGATATCGAACTCCAATTTCACCCCGGCGACCACCTCTGGATGATTCACGTCGATCCCTCGCAGATCGACCAGATACTCGTGAATCTCGCGGTGAACGCCCGCGACGCCATGTCGCAGGGCGGACGCCTCATCCTGGAGACGGCCAATGTGCTGCTGGACGAGGCGTACTGTCGCGATCACCCGGGCACGGCTCCGGGGGGTTACGTCGTGCTGCATGTGAGCGACACCGGTATCGGCATGGACAAGGACACGGCCGCGCGTGCGTTTGAGCCGTTCTTCACGACGAAGGAGGTGGGCAAAGGCACCGGCCTGGGCTTGGCCACCGTGTACGGCATCGTCAGTCAAAGCGGCGGACACATCCACGTGTACAGCGAGCCGGGCAAGGGGACCACTTTTTCCCTCTACATTCCGCGCTACATGGGCAGACAGGAGCGGGATCTGCCGCCCGACGAGTCCGCGCCCATCCATGGCATCGGCACCATTCTCATGGTGGAAGATGAGGCAATGGTTCGCGAGATGACCAAGACCATGCTGCAGACGTTGGGGTATCGTGTCCTCGAGGCGGAAGGCCCCCGAGAAGCGCTTGTCCTCTGCGAGAACTCCCGCGAGCCAATCGATCTGTTGATGACCGACGTCGTGATGCCGGTGATGAATGGACGCCAACTCCGGGATCGTGTAATCGAAATGAAGCCCGGAATCCGGGTCCTCTACATGTCCGGCTACACAGCCAGCGTTGTGTTGAAAGACCTGCCGGGCGAAAACGTGCACTTCGTGCAGAAACCCTTCACCCTGCGCGAACTCTCGCGCCGCGTGCGCGAGGCCATGCAACGAACGTAACTCCAAAACGTTAGGGTTCGCTGAGCCCCTTCAACGGAGGCTCGGGCGTCCCCACCTTGGCCGGCGGCTTGAGGGCCTCGGCGAGGACTTCGGCGTTTCGCCGGGTTGATTCCACTCCATTGCGCTGGAGTGTGGTCATGAGCAGGCCCACCGATTTCACCTCGAAAGCCGTTGCTTCAATCGTCACGATTCCGACCTTCTGAAGCCGGAGCAGCACGCCGGCCCAAATGTCGCGAAGATTCTTCCGCACGGGCCAGAACAAAAAGAGCAGAAATGCAAGGAGACCCAACATGGCCACGCCCCCCGCGTTGCTGGACACCCCCAGCAGCAGGGCGAGCGCGAAGACTGTCGTGCCGACCATGATTCCGAGCCCAACGTAGTATTCGAGTTCGGAATGGTCCGCTCCTTCCCTGCCCGCGGACTTTCCCTGCGAGCGGATCCACGCGAGGCTCACATACCCCACCGCGAACGCCGCGGGCACAGTCAACAACCGCGCGCACAGATGCCACGCGGGCGCGACCAGCGGCGCGAACGACGCGAAATCGAAGAGGCCCGCGATGGCCACAGGCACCAGCAGCAGGAAGGCGGCATAGATGAACAGGCACACCGCGCGGGACGCCGTATCGGAGAAGGAGCCTTCCGCCTTGCCTGCGGGCGTGAAGAGGGCGTTCAATTCGCGCTTGAGCCACGGGGTTTGGAAGAGGCCATGGACAGTGTGCGCGAGCCAGCCGCTGGCGAGAACCGCCGAGAGAATCACCGCCGCGACCTGCCAGCCGCGAATGATGGCTACTTGCGCGAAATTGGCCATGGGCTCGATCTCGCGCAGCGCACCGATGACGCACACCACGCCCAGCCACACGGTCAGCGTGAACAGCCAACCGGTGACAGATGACAGCAACGACGGTTCACGTCTCGCAAGCAGAGGTTGGTCGGCATCGTCCGGTGCCGCCCAGGGCGCGCGCAGGTACCGGTCGATCCCTTTCTTGACCAGCAACCCCCGTGCGATGCGCCCCGCGAGCAGGCCCAACCCCAGTCCCACCACGACAATCCCGGCATCGCGAATCCCCGACCGCACCACTTCGCTCAGGCCGTTCCACCACACCGTCAGGTCGTTCATTGGCCGTCCCTCCCCCAAGTGGCGTGACATGGCACATACAATTCAGAAGAACTGAAGAACACAGGCGAGGGCGCCTATGCCACACGCGC
>JADLGB010000231.1 GCA_020849535.1 Candidatus Hydrogenedentota bacterium | reverse complement strand
GGGCCTCGTGTCCAGGCCGTGGGAATGTTCACGAAAGCGGGTCGCGTGGGGTGAACGCCTACTCAGAAGGCGTGCTCGAAATCCGAAACTACGCCAGATCTGAGATCTGAGATTTCAGATCTGAGATTTCAAATGTGGTATCTCCGTGACGCCGTATGCTTTGCCAAGCGTGCGAGAGCGCCGGGACTACCCGAATCACCGGAAGTCCGCGCCCGGGACGCGTCCCGACGCATTGAACTTCGGCATGCGAATGCGCATAGTGGTGATCGATAGGGGATATACATGCCCCGTATGAGCACCATTGTCCACCATGAAAGGAGACGTGAATATGGCCAGGGTCATTGTCAACGAAACGTGGGGTGGAGTCTGAGGCCGAAGCCGGTTTCCGCATCGTAACCTGCCAGCTTGCTTGGCCGCAGTGCCTGCCTATTTGACGGGCCCGTCACTGCGCGCAGTTCATGCCCTGCCTTCGGCCGTCCCCTCCCACGTTCTTCGTAACCTCAAGAGACGTCATTGTCGCAATTGCTCTGTCCGTTTGCTGGAGTTTGGGGTAGATTTATGAAGAGACTACGGGCTGCGCAGCCCTTGGGAGATATCGCTACCATGCGTTTGGACGACCTGGGTTGGAACCATCTATTTGAACGTGACTTTGAACCGCACCGGGCAGACGGCCTCGAACCGGCGCGCGTCGTGGAGGAGCAGCGGGGCCAATACACGCTCTGGCAAGAGGCTGGAGAATCGCCCGCGGTCGTGTCGGGGCGACTACGCAACGCCACAGTCTCGCGCACGGGCTTGCCCGCCGTGGGCGACTGGGTGGCGGTGCGGCCCGGCGGCGAGGGGAATCTCGCGGTGATTGACACCATCTTGCCGCGCAAGAGCGCCTTTACAAGGCGTGCGGCGGGCCGCGCGGAGGAGGCGCAGGTGGTCGCGGCCAATGTGGACTTTGTGTTGCTGGTCTCGGGTCTCGACGGAGATTTCAATCTCCGCCGCATCGAGCGTTACGTGACCCTGGCCTGGGAGAGCGGCGCCACCCCGGTGGTGGTCCTGAACAAGGCGGACCTGTGCGAGGACATTGCCGCGTGCCTGGCCGAGGTGGAAACGGTGGCCGCCGGGATCGACGTCATCACCGTGAGCGCCCACACCGGGGCTGGCATCGAGAAACTCCACGCCCTGATGAAACCAGGCCGCACGCTGGCGTTGCTCGGATCCTCCGGGGTCGGGAAGTCCACCCTCATCAACACGCTGCTGGGCGATGCCCGGCTGAAGACGGCCGCCGTGCGCGAGGACGACAGCCGGGGCCGCCATACCACGACGCATCGGGAGCTGTTCTTAGCCCCGGGAGGCGGCATGGTCATCGACACGCCGGGCATGCGCGAACTGCAACTGCTGGCCGATGAGGATTCGCTGGAACGCGCGTTTGAAGACGTGGCGCAGTTGGCGTCGGCGTGCAGGTTTCGCGATTGCACGCACGAGTCGGAGCCCGGATGCGCCGTGCGCGCGGCGGTGGAAGACGGGAGCCTCGCGCCAGATCGTTGGGAGAGTTTTCTGAAGTTGCGGCGCGAACTGAATTACCTCGCGCGCAAGCAAGATCACCACTTGGCAGCCGCGGAACGCGCCAAGTGGAAGCGGATTGCCAAAGATATCCGCCGCATGAACAAGGGATAGAAGAGAAGAATCGGACGGGTCGGACCGATCGGTCCGATCCGTCCGATTCTCATATTCTCGATAGGGCATTGGCGCCGCTGCGCCGCGGTTTGCCTTTGACCGCGGCGCCCGAGTAGAATCCGGTTTTCCGCCGGGATCCGGTCTTCCGGCAACATGTGCCGAACTTTCCACTTCACGCAAACTAGGCGCACCCATGCGAAGAACATCTGGTTTCACTCTGGTCGAGCTCCTTGTGGCGATTGCCATCATCGCGGTGCTGGCGGCACTGCTGTTGCCGGCGCTGTCGCGCGCGCGGGAGAGCGCCAAGCGGGCGTCCTGCACGAACAACCTGCGGCAGATCGGTCTTGCGTTTGAGCTGTATCTGCACGAACACAAGGACACCTATCCGGCAGCAGACGATCCGGTCAGCACTTCGCCGTTCTACTGGCTGTGGATGGGGCGAGGGTGGAGGACCGTTCTCGCGGAGTACATCCCCGGGGACAAGGAGAATCCTGGGGTATTCTGGTGCCCCTCCGATCCCCGGTCTGAGACTGCGTTTGAGAGCACGTCCTACGCCTACTCGATGGCGTTCTACCATTCGCCGGAGCAGATCGATGCGATGGACAGTGTCTCGTACAACTATTCTTCGCCGGTTCCCGCGATCCCCCAGCGCACGTCAGCCGTGCGGAATCCCTCACAGAAGATTCTGGTGGGCGAGTGGTATGCGAACCATGCTGCCTTCAGCACGGACAAGGGTTGGTTTGGCGAGGGAGGCAAACGCCTCTATCTGTTCGCGGATGGGCACGTGGAATACCTGGACTGGCGCGAACTCAACACGGCGAATGATGGCCTGCCCAATCCCAATCTCACCAAGGGCGGTATTTCGGGCGTGGACGTGCCCTGACGCGCGCGGAGCGCGTATCAGATGCGCGAGCGGCCCACGTCGGCCAGGGTGATGCGCAACTGATCGCAACTCTCGAAGCGTTTCGCGGGGTCCTTCTCGATCATCTTCATGATGATATCGCCCAGCGCGTGGGGACACTTGGGATTCACCAGCGTGGGATGGATGGGCACCGCGTTCAGATGGCACTGGTACAGCTTCGCGAGGCTGTCCACCTCGAAGGGAACCTTTCCAGCGAACATGAGGTAGAGCGTGATACCCAGGGAGTAGATGTCGCTCTGGGCCGTGGCTTTCACCTTTTTGATGATTTCCGGCGCCACGTACATGGGCGTGATCTGTTCCGCCAGACCTGAATCGAACAATGAGAAGAACTTCTCGCGGCACAATGAGTAGTCGGACAGTTTCGCGACGCCCTTGCGTGTGAACAGAATGTTCGCGGGTTTGAGGTCGTGGTGCGAGAACCCCTGGTCGTGAATGTATTGGAGGCCGTTGCAGATCTGCGCGATGATCACGAGGCGCTCCTGCAGGTTCCAGGGGCGTTGCTCGATGTACCAGCGCAGGTCTGGACCGTCCACATACTCCATGGTCATGCAGAGGCCTTCTTCGCCGTCGATGAATTCGGCGACGCGGACGACGTTTTGATGCTGCCACTGTTTGAAGCGCTCTACGCTCTTCGCGAAATCGCGAACCTGGCTTCGGTTCTTGAAGAAGTTGGCATGGAACAGCTTGACCGCGAGCACTTCGCCCTTTATCGTATCGATTCCGCGGTAGACGGTACCCGTGCCGCCCCGGCCGAGGATGCGGTCGAGCTTGAAGTGGTAGATCCGCAGTTTATCCGGGAGTTCGTCTTTCCTCATATCCCTTCTCCGAGATCTTCCTGGGCGGTCAATGCCTGTCGAGGTTC
>JADLGB010000230.1 GCA_020849535.1 Candidatus Hydrogenedentota bacterium | reverse complement strand
TACTCGCCGTGGAGTGCGGCAGCGCAGCACGAATCGCTCTCTCCGGGTATTAGTGTCGTCCTCAGGGAAGCGGGCCGTCAGGTTTTCTGACGAACCGACGGAGGCAGTCCCGGGCCTCTCCGCCCCCCATTGCATGCAAGGCGTCCTCTCTGTGAGGCGGTGACACTATGGCAAAGCGCACGTTGACACGCAGGACCTTTCTGGGATTTGCTGGGGCACTCAGTATGCTGCCCCTCCTGGGATGTCCCCTTCGGCCCCCGGGCAAGGGTGTTGTGGTGTTCCGGCGCTCCGGATCCGGACGGCACCTCTCCAATGCCGCACTCAAGCACGCCGCGAACCATCTCTACAAAACCCGTCTCGCCGCGTTTCTGGACCGCGCACACCCCGGCGACAAGGCCAAGGTCGTTCAAGTCACCATCAGCCGCGATTTGTATGACCAGCTCTTCCGCTTTGGAAGAGCCGACGCGGACCTGCGACAGCTTCTCTGAGCCTGCCTGCCTCCCCGAAAGCCCTTGATGGGGTATCGTCCTGTCTGTGCCCAATCCGACGGATCGGACGGATTGGTCCGATCGGTCAGGTTCTGTGGCGCCGTTGACTGCCGCTTGCAAAGTGGCTACATTCTGCGCGCAGGAGGAGCCTGGCCATCCATCAGCAAGACACACTACCCGTGCGAAACGTCACTCGGTTGGGTGCGATCAAACGCGCCCCTTGGTGCGCGGCCCTAATGGGGTTCGGGCTGTTTGTCTTTCATCTGCTCGCGAACCGGCAGTACGGGTTTCACGGCGATGAACTCTACTTCATCGTCTGCGGAAGCAGGCCCGCGTGGGGCTACGTGGACCACCCGCCGTTCGTTCCCATGGTCGCGTGGCTGGCCACGGAGTTAATGGGACTGAACCTCTTCGCGTTGCGCTTCTTTCCCGCCCTTGTCCTTGGCGCGAGCTGCTTTCTTACGGGCTGGCTGGCGCGCCGCCTCGGAGCCGGGCGTTACGGCGAGTTGTTGGCCGTGCTGACCTTCGTGTGCGCGCCTATGCTGCTGCGGTTGGGCGCCATCCTGAACATCCCGTGCTTTGAGGTCTTCTTCTGGCTGGTGGCGGCTCATCTTCTCGTGAGTATCTGCAAATACGAGCAGCCGCATTGGTGGCTGGCCATCGGGGCCCTGTGCGGCGTGGCGCTGCTCGCGAAGCACACGACCCTCTTTCTCGGTACGGGCATGGCGGTGGGCATCGTATTGACGCCGCGCCGGAAGGACCTCATGACGCCATGGCCGTGGGCCGGCGGATTGCTCGCATTCGCGATCTTCCTGCCCAACCTGCTCTGGCAATACCAACACGATTGGGCCACGCTCGAGTTTGTCCGGTCGCTCAATTCCAGCGAAATGCAGCAGACAGGCCGCATCGAGTTTATCGCGGCGCAATTCATCCTGATGAATGCCTTCGGCTCACTTGTGTGGGTGAGTGGGCTGTTGTTCTTTCTGAAGGGCATCGCTGGACATCCCTACCGATTGATGGGATGGATATTCGTGGCGGTGTTCGTCATCTTGCTCGCCTTCAAGGCCAAGGTCTACTACCTCGCGCCGGCCTATCCCATGCTCATGGCCGGCGGCGCCGTGCTGCTCGAACGGAAGCTTGCGGGAGTGAGATGGAACTGGATGCGGGCCGCCTTGCCCGCGGCCATCGCGGTCACGGGGCTCGCGTTCATGCCGCTTTCGACTCCGCTGGGCTCCCTGGAGTCGAAGGAGCAGTATCTCGGCAAGCTCCTGGGCTTCATGACGGACGACCCGTCGGAACTGACTTTCGATTTCCGTTATCAACTGGGCAGGCCCGAGCAACTCCAGGTCTTCCGGGATGTGTATGAGGGCGTCGGTGAAGAAGACCGGAAGAACTGTGTCATCCTGACGCACGAATACGACACCGCATCTGAAGTGAACGTCCTGGGCCGGGAACTTGGATTGCCGCAAGCTGTCAGCGGCAACAATTCCTATTACCTTTGGGGGCCGCAGGAAGCAACTGGGCAGTGCGTGATCGCCTTCGGATACGACGAGCACGTGCTGAGGTCCTGCTTCCGCGAGGTGAGCGTTCGTGCCGAGACGAACTGCCCATGGTACCCGGCAGGCCAGCGCATTCGGCCGGTATACCTTTGCCGCAAACCGCTCGCGCCGTTTGAAGAACTCTGGCCGCGATTCAAGAGGTATCGCTGAACACGTCAACGAACGACTCGCTGGCTGGCGAACCTGAGGTCCGTTGACAGAGGCCGCGGCGGAGCCGCATAGTGGGATCTCCAAGGTGTTGAATTGGCCGCTCGTGAAGGAGGCTGAATCGATGTCTACAAAGACTACCCGCCGCACCTTTCTCGCATCCGCCGCGGCTGCCGCCGTGGCCGCCCACGCCGCACCGGCCGCGAAACTCGCGCGCCGCAAACCCAACCTCCTCTTCATCTGGACCGACGAGCAGCGGGCCGACACGATCGACGTCTATGGGAACCGGCGCATTCAGACCCCCAATCTCTCGCGCCTCGCGTCGGAGAGCGTGGTGTTTCGTAACGCGTATGTGAGCCAACCCGTGTGCACGCCTTCGCGCTCCACGGTCATGACGGGACTCTGGCCGCATCAGAACGGCCTGACGCAAAACAACGTCGCATTGCCCGAGAACATCCGCACCCTGCCGGAGATCGTCAACAATGCGGATTACCGGACCGGCTACTTCGGCAAGTGGCATCTGGGCGATGAGATATTCGCGCAGCACGGGTTCGAGGAATGGCGCAGCATCGAGGACATGTATTGGAAGTACTACCGCGAGGGACGCGACACGAGCCGCGTGAGCGATTACAGCCAATGGCTCAAAGGCCTGGGACTCAAGCCCGATGGAGAGCGAGGCGACTTCGGCCGTTCGTTTGCCGCGCAATTGCCCATTGAGCAGTGCAAGCCCAAGTTCCTGGAACTGGAGGCCTGCGACTTCCTGCGGCGGCACAAGGACGAGCCCTTCATGCTGCATGTGAACTTCCTCGAACCGCACATGCCGTTTTACGGACCGCTGAACGATCTGCATAAGCTGGAAGATGTCGAGTTGCCCGCGAACTTCAATGATCCGCTCGAAGAGAGCGAGCCGTTATCTTACCGGTTGCGTTCCCGCAAGTACGTCGATGGTCTGTATTCAGATCGATTTGATCTGAACACCGAGGCGGGCTGGCGCAGGTTGATCGCGAACTACTGGGGCCTGGTCAGCCAGGTGGATCGCAGTGTCGGCGCGATTCTCGCCACGCTGGAAGAGTTGGGTCTCGCCGACGACACGATTGTCGTGTTCACATCGGATCACGGCGACATGATGGGCTCGCACAAGCTGGTCGAGAAGGGCTACACGTATCAGGAGGCCATGCGGGTGCCATGGATGATCCGTTACCCGAAAGAAGGGCGTACGCAGCATATCGTCGACGGGCATGTCAGCCACATCGACCTCGTGCCGACCTTGCTCGAGCTGATGGGCACAGAATGCCCCGCCGAACTGCCGGGCAAGAGCCTACTCCCGCTGATCAAGAGCGGGACACCGGCCAGCGATCCGGTCTTCGTGGAGTGGAACGCGCCCGCGGCGATGCCGGATGGGCCCAATCCCGCTGGTGCGAAACGCGACCCGAACAAGTTGCAGGGGCCGTCGATTCGCACAGTCATCGCGCCGGATGGCTGGAAGTTGTCGCTGAGCGACCGCGATCGCAATCAGCTCTACAACCTGAGTGAAGACCCTGGCGAAACCACGAATGTTTTCGATCGGACCGAGCACAAGCCGGTCATCGACCGGCTGAGCGCGCTGATTCACGAATGGCAGGCAAATACCGGCGACACGCTGATGTTCTCGTAGCGAATGAAGAGACTGCCGCAGAGTAGACGCGGCTTGTAGCTGCGTTTCTTCAAGTAGACGTGGCCCAGGAGACGCGGTTACAAACCGCGTCTACTTCTCTCGCGATTCTCTGCCTTGATAAATGCCCGTCTCATTCTTTGAGCAGCTCATCCTCCCGGAATCCGATGCGCACCTCGCCCTGCATGGTGGTGATCCAGATCGCGCCGGGCTGGTGTTCGAACACGTACGCGTAGGCGAGCGATGCGCCCGGCGGATCAAGCCGCTGTGCGACCACCACCGGCTTCGACCACGTCGCGCCATCATCCTCAGAGAATGCCACGGACAGTTCCGCGCGGTGGTTGCAGGCGCGCACGTCGGACCACTGCCGGTCTCCGCCCGCGTAGGCCTGCTCGGGGACGGGGCTGCCGTCATCGCGCACGGGCCGGTTCCACGTGAGCATCAGGCGCCCACTGTTGAGCCGCGTGAAGGTTCCCGGTGAACTGCTCGCTGCGATATCCGAGGGCTGCAAGACGCGCCAGGCTTCGCCGTTGTTATCGGAGTAGGCCGACCAGAAGCGCCCCAGGTTCGTGCGGCAGAGCAGCCACACCCGGCCGTCCGCGAGTTCCGCGAGGGTCCCTTCCATGGTGCCGTCGTGATGCCCGCGGCCGCCGAGATCGAGATAGTTCGTGCGCTGCCACGTCTTGCCCTCATCCGTGGAAAAGCACGGGCGCAATGCGTGGCGGCCATCTTCGTAGAGCAGTTCCTGCACGGGCGCGATCACGTGTCCGCTTCGCGTTTGGATCATGTGATGGATGTCGCCGGAGTAGCCATCGTACATGAGCTGCGCATCGCCCCAGGTCGCGCCGTCGTCCATGCTGCGTATGGACCAGACGGGTAGGTGCGTGCCGGGACTTGTCAGACTCTTCTCCTTGTCCCAACCCCATTGCGCGTGGGCCATGTCAAGAAACGCGAGGATGATCACGCCGTTGGCTGTGCGCAGCAGCGCGCGCTCCGAAGATACTTTCAGGTCCTGCCCCTGCGTGAAGAGAGGACGTGTCTCCCACGACACACCTTCGTCGCGGCTGATAAGCGCTTCGCGTTCGCTCACCCCGAGAATGGCGCCGTTTCCGCAGCGCACGAAGGGGCCTGACGGCAGGCTTTTCATCCACGTCACGCGTGGATGGATGTCGAGCCAGCCCGCGCGTGTGGCGGCCTGACTCCAGTCTTTGGGTGCCGTGGGTTTGGCAGCCGCGGCGACGCATTTGACCTCGCGTGGGAAATGTTGGGCCACGCGTTGCATCAACGCGGCGGGATCGTTTTCCATCGCATACAGGGCGAGCTTCCACCGGCGTTCCGCCACGGGCGCGTCTTCCGGAAGCCACTTGGGATTGTTGTGCATGCAATCGTGCCACGCCTGAGCCATCGACTCCGCGGAGTCGTTGGCAATCGCTGCGAGATACTTGCCATCGCGCGACACGGCGCCCATGACAGGCGTGAGGAAGCGATCCGGTGAATAGCCCGCCCACGCGGTTGCGGGCGTCACGGGGATGGGCCGCGTGGCGCACATGTACGATTGCACCCACGGCGGCGTGTTGTATTCGTGGTCCGGCGCTTGGACGGGGATCTTGGTGCGCTCTGTGTCCAGCAGGAAGGTGCGGCCTCTGTCCGTGAAAAGGAAGCATCGCTTCACGAAATCCGGATACGGATCGGGCTGGCTCGCGAACCCCGGCGCGTGGCGAAGCTGCCAACACAGATTGAGACCCGATGGCGCTTCGGGCAGCGTGGCGTCCGGATGACCCTCGCGATCGAGTTCCATGCGTGCCTCCAGCAGCACCGAGCCTGGTTCCGGCTTCACCGTCGTGATGACGAGCGCTTGCGAATTCTGCTGATCGCGATGACGCATCTCGATGCCGCCGCCCTCGATCGCGCGCGCATCGAGGAAGTCCACGGCGGCCTCATAGCACCAGGAATCGCACTGAAACTCCGGCACGTTCGGGAAGGAGACCGAGACCATGGGGTAGTACTTGTCCCACAACTTCTCACGCACGACGCGAATCGTGGGCAAAGTTGCGGGGTCCGGATTCGAGGCCTCCGCCACGACGACGATATCGGGGCCGGCTTCTTCGGCGCCCTCGGCTGACATGCCGCCAACCAAAATAGAGATCGCAACAAGGAGAACTGCACATCGTGAAACGTTCATGGCCCGCCCTTTCTCCGTACCCCTGCTACTCCATCATGTCCTTGCCGTCTGTCAGCCATTCCAGCGGGAACTGCGCGAACGTGATCGTCTCGTAGGGCGAATTCTCGCCGCGCTCGAATAGACAGCCGATGGATTTGTCCGGGCACACGACGAGATCCGAGTAGGCCGCGGGGCCCGCCCAGAGGGTCTTGCCCACGGGCCACGTGGCGCATTCATCGTAGCTCACGCGCACCGTGAGGTTCTCACGCTTCTCACTCGCGGGGTTGGAGAAGAGGATTCGATTCTTGCCGACTTCCGTCTCCATGCTCAGCCGCAGTGCGCTCGCCTGACACACCGGCTCGATAAGCGCGGGGTCCATCCGCGCTGGTGTCCACGTTACGCCTTTGTCCGGGCTCGTCGAGATGTAGCGCCGGTGATCGCCTCGCATGTTGCGCATGTTGAGGTAGAGGTCGCCGTTGGCGAGTTCCACGGCGATGGACTCGTCGGTGGTGCCTGGAAGAACGCCGCCTACCTGCCACGTATTGCCGCCGTCGTCGCTGAAGATCACGTGGGAGTGCAGGTCCGCATCCTCGGGACCCGTGCTGTGGTCGCACGGCGCAACGAGGCGTCCGCCGGTGAGTTGGATGCCGTGGCCGGGTCCGGTCGCGTACCAGCGCCAATCCGGTTTGCGCGCCTGCGCGCTGATGTCCACGGGCGCGGACCACGTCACCCCGTCGTCGGCGCTGCGCAGCATCCACGGCGTGCGCGGCGACGCTTCCCCTCTCATGATCTGGTCCTGATGCTCGGAACCGATATTCTTCGTGATCAACAGGATGATGTCACCCGTCTTCTGGTCCACGATGGGACAGGGATTGCCGCAGACGCTATCGCCGTCGTTAACCAAGGTTGCCATAGGCTCCCAAGTCGCGCCATTGTCCGTACTTCTGCGCATCACGAGATCGATGTTGCCCGTGTCCGACGAACTCTTCCAGCGCGCTTCGCAGAAGGCCAACAGCGTGCCTTTCGTGGTGATCGCCAGCGCGGGGATGCGGTACGTGTCCACCCCGCCGTCGCCGGCCTGAAATAGTGGCGTCATGCGAGGCGCAGCGTTCGCCGGCGCTTGCGCAATCGCCGCCGTGCACGCCAGCAAGAGAATGCAGGCGCCCGCCGCGCGAGCGGATTCAGTGATTATCTTGATCATGACACATAGTCCTCCGTGCTACTCACGTTCAGAATCGTGAGTTCAGGTCGTGTTTTCGGGTCTCAAATCCTGTCTTGAAATCTGTGTGAATCTGCGCAGTCTACGAACCTGTTGCGTTGCTATTGAACCCCTTCAGGGTACTAAAGATGCGTATCGGACCCAGGGTAGGCCGTCGCTGCGCTTCGGCCAACCCTGGGCTACAGGTACCTTGGCCTTTCAGGCCACTAGAGGGATGTTGCGTGTCACCGGGCGCCTGATTGGTGTCGATCCTGCTCGCGGTCGCCTGGCTCGATCGCATCTGCGTCATCTGTGGACAATCATCTTCTTTAGTTGCGCCCCTGCCGCGCTGCGTTCATGGGCACCATCTGCGGGTGGAGCCTTCGTTCGGCTGCGGCTACACGGCGATGGCACGGTCCGGCCATTCTCCCTTCAAGACAGCGTGGTCCACATCGGTGTCCGATTTCCACTTTCCATGTATGCTGTCTACGCTTACGCAAACCAAAGACCATGGGCAGGAATACCAATGCATGCTGTAAGCGGGGCTCGCCGATTCGACTGTTCTGGACATGAACGTCTCTTGGACTCCATAGTACATGCCACACGAGGAGGATATGGCGATGATCCGGATTGGATGTGTGTTGATGTTCGCGGCTGGTTCCATAAACCTCGCCGCTGCGGGGGTCGAGTTGGACCAGGCTCCCGCGGAGCCGGGCGACTGGGGATACCGGCCCGAAGAGGGCGGCACGGTCGCGGTGGATCCGCCTGCGTTTTCCTGGCGCCCGACAAAGGGAATCGCCACGTACACCGTGCAGATCGCAACGGACGCGTCATTCCAGCCCGTGGTTCGCGAGCAAGCCGGCATCTCGTGGAACACCTGGTGCGCGGACAAGCCTATCGGGCCAGGCACCTATCATTGGAGATACCGTGGCGTCACGGAATCCGGCGAGATGACGGAGTGGAGCTTGGTTCGCTCGTTCACCGTTCCCGCGGATGCCGCTGTTTCCCCGCAACCGGCGCTCTCCGAACTGCTCGCGCGCATGCCGCAGGAACATCCCCGTCTGATGTTCCGCGGGGAGGACATCGAGAGCCTCAAGACGCTGGCCGCGGGTCCGCTGGCGCGACGCTGGCAAGCGCTTGTCGCCCAGGCGGACAAATTGCTGAAGACCCCGCCGGACACTTCGGAGCCACCGAAGTATCCCGAAGGTACGGAGTTCAAAGGCGAGGCATGGAAGAAGATATGGTGGGGTAACCGGGTCCGCGCCATCGCAGCGGCCGATGGCGCGGCTACGCTGGGCTTCGTGTATCGCCTCACAGGCGACGAGAAGTACGCCCAAGGAGCACGCGGCCTGCTCGTCGCGATCGCCGCATGGGACCCCGAAGGTTCGACTCAGTACAAGTACAACGACGAGGCCGCCATGCCGCTGCTGTACCTGACGTCCCGCGCGTACGACTGGGCCTACCCCGTGCTGAGCGAAACGGACCGCGCCGCGATCGTCACGATGATGCGCGCGCGCGGTATGCAATGTTTCAATCATCTCACGAAGGCGAACCATCTCTGGCGGCCCTACGCGAGCCACAGTAACCGCGCCTGGCACAAGCTGGGCGAGCTCGCCATCGCGTTCCACGGCGACATTCCAGAGGCGGACCGCTGGCTCGACTTCGCCATGACCGTCTTCTACACCGCCTATCCTGTCTGGAGCGATTCGGACGGCGGCTGGTTTGAAGGCGCGGCCTATTGGTCAAGCTACATGAGCCGTTTCATGTACTGGGCGCAAGCCGTGCGCGCGGCCTTTGCCATCGACGTGTTCGAGCGGCCCTTCTTCCGGCGCGCCGGCGACTTCGGCATGTATCTCCTGCCGCCGGGCACGAATACCGGCGGATTCGGCGATCAAGCGCCTCCGATGACATCGCGTGACATTGGCCCGCTCATGGCCAGTTTCGCGGCGGGCGCGCGCAACCCTTACTGGAAATGGTACGCGGAGGAAACGGGTGCGGACATCGCCGGGGGGTACGTTGGATTCCTCGCCGCCGCCCATTCAAAGGACCTCGAAGCGACGGCGCCCACAGACCGGCCCGCGTCGGTCTGCTTCCGTGGAACGGGGCTCGCCGTGCTGAACACGGACCTTCTCGACGGGTCTGCGAACCACCAGGTTGTCTTCAAGAGCAGCCCCATGGGCCGGCAAAGCCACGGGTACAATGCGAACAACGCCTTTCTTTTGCACGTGAATGGCGAACGCCTGTTCCTCTGCTCCGGAAAGCGCGACGTGTACGGCAGTCCCCACCACCAGAACTGGATGTGGCACAGCCGCTCCGACAATGCCATTCTCGTCAACGGAGAGGGTCAAGTGAAGCACTCCCAGAAAGCGACAGGGCGGATCACCGCGTTCGCCACGTCGGACACCGTCGACGTGGTGGCCGGCGAGGCGGGCGCCTCGTACGAAAACCTGGACCGCTGGTCGCGCCGCATCGTGTTTCTGAAGCCAAACGTGATTGTCATTCACGACCTGCTGGTCGCGCCGGAACCATCAACCTTCCAATGGAATCTTCATGCCCCGGCCCCGTTTGCATTGGGCGAAAACGGGGCCACATGGTCCGGCAAGCCAGGACACGTGAGGGTCCGTTTTCTGGAACCGGCTGGGTTGGCCTTGAGCCAGACCGACCAATTCGACCCTCCCCCCGCGGAATGGGCCAAATTCAACTTGAACGAGTGGCATCTCACGGCCGATTGCCAGGAGAAGACCGGGACGCGGGTCTTCGTCACGCTCATCGAGATCCTTGATACGCCGGATCAAGCCCCACTGGACTCCCTCCTGGCCGGACCCGATGGGGATGGGGTCCGCGTTCTGACAATTGGCTCACGAGAGAATCCGGCGAAGGTGGAGTTCGGCCCCACATCGTTCACCGTGACCGCGGGCAAATTCGAGAAGCAGTTTGAGGACGAGTGAGAGGATAGTCCGGCAACAGCTTGCACAAATCGGAATGGGCATTATTGGTAGTATTTGCATTTGTATTCGTTGACTTGTGGCTACCATATGCCTGTCTATCGTTCAATTGAACTCGGATTCTTGCTCGGCCCGATGGATATATAGGGGAATTCACCTATGTAAAGAACGGGCCTTTTCCTGATTGCTGGAACCTCTTACGCATGAGATAATTCAGTCGATATGGCGGACCTATTGGGCCTTCATATCACGATGTGGGATGCTGCGACGTTACCGTCCCCCTCGGCCTAGGTACTCCACCAACCGTTGTAGCGCCGCAGCATCTCCTTATTTTTTTCTTTCTCCAATCTCATCCGCGTCCACCTCCTGATTTCCGCAAACCACTTGCCTTCTTCCGAGCGGTCCAATCTGCGGATCGCCCACTCGACCACGAATCTGACACCCCGCCACATTTTCGTCCCGTCGCCGCCAGTTTTGGGTCACCCAGCCTGCACTCACAGAAGTGACTGCAATGGCATAATTTATGGATTTCGATGTGGAGTTTGCGGATAGAATACAGAAAGAAACTGGCAATTTTCCGTCGATTCTGGTATGATTATCTCTGGATAAGTGTCAACCGTATACTCGTCGAAAGGTGGCCAGCATGGAACGTCAAGGCGCTGTCACGTGGAACGACCAGCCTGAAGCACTACCGCTGGACGAATCGGGAGATCCTGAACATCAGGCCATCGCCGCACTGAAATTGGGTGAGTGGCTCTGTGTGGAAGGATTGATTACCCCGAAGCAACTGCAGCACGCGCTGGCCCACCAAGCGGAGTACGGAGGCAAGCTGGGCGAGGTACTCATCTTGCTGGGATACGTGGAGCGTTCGGGCTTCATGGCTTTCTTGGCGGAGGCGGCCGGGGTCGGCACCATTCATCTCGCCAACTACGTGATCACCGACGAACAGCGGGGGGTCCTTCCCAAGGAATTCGCCGCTCAACACGAAATCGTGCCGATCAGCCGCTCCCGGGATTCGCTGACCGTGGCCATGGTCTATCCGCTCGACACGGATGCGCTGAGGAATGTCGAGACGATGACCGGTCTCGAAGTGAGGCCGGTCCTCTGCTCAACGGAAGAATTCTGGTCCGCGTATGAGAGGATCTACGCGGGAGCGGCACCCACGCGCAACGCGTGAGCGTGTCTTCCAATTGCACGTAGAGCGAAGGTTTGATCGCGCGTAAGCCCGCCTGTCCTGTTACGGGTATGCCAAAGGCATGTCTCCAATTTCAGTTTGCAAAGCCCCCCGAGACCATGTAAGATTCACAACCAAGTTGTGTGCTCGTAAACCCTTGCACAGCAATGGCCACTCTGGCTTCGGCGTCCCGGGACTGGGGAGTGCCCGGGGCTGAAGGTTTGCGGGCGCTTGGCGGCGGTTAGGCGCCGGCGGGGGCACGGATGGATTCGGGCTCCAATGAGCCCGGTCTGGATTACCGTGGTGGGGCTGCGCTTGCAGCGTTTGCGCTGCGAGCAATCATGCCACGGTACCGTGTGGTCGCTGCCGCGGTCCATCCAGGGAGATTGCAGTCATGCCAAAGATTCTAGTTCTTGACAATCTGAGCGATGAAGGCGTCGTGATCTTTCGTGACGCGGGCTTTGAAGTGGACGTCAAACCACCGCAGAAGCCGGCGGAGCTGGCCGCCATCATCGGACAATACGATGGTCTGGTGGTGCGCAGTGCCACGAAAGTGACGGCCGAGGCGCTGGAATCCGCAGGCAAGCTGCAGGTCGTCGGAAGGGCTGGCGCGGGCACGGACAACGTCGACAAGGCGGCCGCCACCAAGCGCGGCATTGTCGTGATGAATGTGCCAGGCGGCAACACCATCTCCACGTGCGAGCATACCTTCGCACTGCTTTTCGCCCTCTGCCGCGACGTTCCTCGCGCGCACGCTTCCATGATGGAGGGACGTTGGGACCGCAAGAAGTTCGGCGGCACCGAGGTGTTCGGCAAGACGTTGGGCATCGTGGGCGCGGGCCGCATCGGCGGCGCAGTGGCCAAACGCGCGCAGGCCTTCGGCATGAACGTCCTGGTGTTCGATCCCATTCTCACCAAGCTCAAGGCGGAAACGCTCGGCGTGGAACTCGTCACGTTGGACGAGATCATCGAGCGGTCCGATTTCATCACGTTGCATGCGCCCAAATCGGAGAAGACGGACAACATGATCCGCGCCGAGCATTTCAAGCGTATGAAGCCCACGTGCCGGATCGTCAATTGCGCGCGGGGCAGCCTCATCAATGAAGCCGACCTGGCGCAGGCGTTGAAGGACAAGACGATCGCGGGCGCCGCGCTCGACGTGTACACTAGCGAGCCGCTTGAGAACAATCCGTTCCTCGGTCTCGACAATATCGTGATGACGCCGCACTTGGCGGCTTCCACCGACGAGGCCCAATTGACCGTGGCCGTTGAGGTGGCGAAGCAGATGGTGGAATACCTCACGACCGGCGCGATTGTGAATGCTGTCAACGTGCCGAGCCTGGATGCGGAGACCCGCAAGACGCTGCAGCCCCTGCTGCTGCTCGCGGAGCGCTTGGGACGTTTCGTTTCCTTGTATATGGATGGCCGTCCGACCAGCCTCGAAATTGCCTACGACGGCGAGCTGATGGTGACGGACACCTATCCCATCACCGCGGCCATCCTTACCGGCTTTCTCGAACCTCTCGTCGAGACCGTCAACGTTGTGAGCGCGCCGCATTTGTTGAAGGAATACGGCATCGACTTCAGCGAGAAGCGGAGTGCCCAGCCCCAGGACTACGCGTTCCAAATCCGCGTGAAGGCGGCGACCGACAAAGAGACGCACGAGATCGCCGGCACGCTCTTCAACAATCAAGAGCCGCGCATTTGCAGCATTGACGGCACCCGCGTCGATGTCGAGCTGGTGACGAAGATGGTGGTCTGCATCAATGAAGACAAGCCTCTCGTATTGGGACGCGTGGCGACCACCATCGGCGAAGCGGGCGTCAACATTGCCAATCTGGCCCTGGGCCGCGAGGCGGAAGGTGGCCGCGCCACGGCGGTCATCAACATCGATGGCCCCATGGACGCCAGTGTATTGGACAAGATTCGCGCCATTCCGCACGTGCTGAATGCGCGCATGGTTGAAGTGTAACGTAAACACGAAGTTCCGGAAGTAGCGGCCAAAAACGTGCCGCGCAGGGGAGAGCATGACGACGTACAAGCACATCAAGGTTCCTCACGGCGAGAAGATTACGGTAGACGGCGGCGGAAAGCTGGCAACCCCGGACAGTCCCATCGTGGGATTCATCGAGGGCGACGGCACCGGCCCGGACATTTGGCGCGCCTCGCAGCATGTGTTCGACGCGGCGGTCAAGCACTGTTACGGGGGCAAGCGCCACATCGCGTGGATGGAGATCTTCGCGGGCGAGAAGGCGAACCAGCACTGCGGCAGCTACCTTCCCGACGAGACGCTCGACGCCATCCGCGAGTTTCACATCGCCATCAAGGGGCCTTTGACCACCCCGGTCGGAGGTGGATTCCGCAGCTTGAACGTCACCTTGCGCCAGAAGCTGGACCTGTTCGCGTGCGTGCGTCCGGTGCGTTGGTTTGAAGGTGTCCCCAGCCCCGTGAAGGAACCCGAAAAAGTCGACATGGTCATCTACCGGGAAAACACGGAGGACGTGTACTCCGGGCTCGAAGTCGAAGAGGGCACTAGTGACGCGGCCAAAGTGATCGCGTATTTGCAGAAGGAATTCGGCTGGAGCATCCGGCCGGATTCCGGTATCGGTATCAAGCCGATCAGCGTGACGGGGTCGAAACGGATCATTCGCGCCGCCCTCAACTACGCCGTGCAGAACAAGCGCAAGAGCGTCACCCTCGTGCACAAGGGCAACATCATGAAGTTCACCGAGGGGGCCTTCCGCAAGTGGGGCTACGAGTTGGTGAAGGAAGAATTCGCGGATGTGGCCGTAGGCTGGGACGACTGCGGCGGCAACCCCGGCGGCAAGATCCTGGTTAAAGACACCATCGCCGACATTTTCCTGCAGCAGATCCTGACGCGGCCCGATGAGTTCGACGTGGTCGCCACCATGAACCTGAACGGCGACTTCATGAGCGATGCGTTGGCGGCGCAGGTGGGCGGTATCGGGATCGCGCCAGGCGCCAACATTAACTACGAAACCGGCGCGGCGATTTTTGAGGCGACCCACGGGACCGCGCCCAAGTACGCGAACCAGGACAAGGTTAATCCCAGCAGCGTGATCCTGTCCGGCGTGATGATGTTCGAGCACATGGGATGGACCGAGGTGGCCAACTCGATCACCGATGCCATGGTGAAGACCTTCCGTCAGAAGCGCGTCACGTATGACTTCGCGCGGCTGATGGAGGGAGCTACGCTGTTGAAATGTAGCGAGTTCGGCCAAGCCTTGGTAGATAACCTGTAGGATGGCCGAAATTGGGTCCGAGAACCTGGAAGTTGCCATGTAAGTAGGCGCGGTATAGTGACCGAGCGGGTTTTTCGCCTTGACAGATTCCATAAATTATGGTAGTCTGCATGCGATAGTCGCGAGGGGATCCGTACCGAAATGGGTTGTTCGGTGGATATAGACGTCGATCTTCAGGCGAGTGCGTTGGGCGAGAAGCTCGCAAAGCTCTATCGCTATGCCCAGATTGGGCGCTGCGTCAGCAGCGTCACGCACGACGTCAACAACTACCTCGGCGCGATCATGGCCTATGCCGAACTCGTGGGCATGGACCCTGCCCTCGGAAGCGAATCCAACCGCATGCTCGCGGAGATCATCGGGGCAGTCCGCAAATCCAGCACCCTCATCAACAATCTGACAGACGTTGCGCGCAGGGAACGCGCGGACGTCCGGATCGTGGACCCGGCGAACCTCATGGATCGGGTCCTGGATCTGCGGCGCTACGACCTCAAGGTGGCGCACGTGACGGTTGCGTGCGAGTATGAGCCCCAGCTTCACAACTTCACGGCAGATCTGCCCAAGCTGCAGCAGGCCATGATGTACATCATCTCGAACTCGGTTGAAGCCCTGGAGAACCTGAAGGCGCGCCGCTTCGAGGCGTCCGTCCGTATGGAGGGGTCCGTGGTGGTCTTCACCTTCCACGATACCGCCCCGGCGATTCCCGAGAGCGAACGCGCCCGCATTTTCGAGCCGTACTACACCACGAAAGGCGGGGATCACATGGGCCTCGGCCTCACCATCGCCAAGGCTACGGCCGAAGAGCACGACGGCGAACTGACCTACGACCCCGTCCGCGGCTTCGTCATGCGGGTCCCCACCGCCAACCGCTACGCGGATATGACCTGAGACTGGGCGGGCGGGCTCACCCGCAACATCGGGCTCGTAACCCGATTCGCGTGCATTCGCGTTAATTGGCGGTTCCCTTCTGTTCAACCGCGGATGGACGCGAATAAACGCCAATGGAAAAGCGTGCAGAGGGCGTTCGTGTCAGTCCCGTTCAACCGCCGTCCCCAGGATGAAAGGCGGCCGGTCCTGTAACCGAATACGTGATGGGCCATCGCCCGTCACTCATGCCGGGATGCGGACACGTTGTCGTCCGCGGTGAGGGCGCCGCGCGCTGCGGAGATGAGGTCGGAGGCGCGGTAGGGTTTTTGCAGAAACGAAACTGGACGTATCCCCGAGAACCCATCGATCCACTCGGGCTTCGTGTATCCGCTGGACAAGATGACCGGCACGCGCGGGCGGAGCCGGTGGATCTGTTCGAGCACCTCTTCGCCGCTCATCTTGGGCATGGTCAGATCGAGGATAATCAGCGCGATCTCGTCCACCCGCTCGCGAATGAGTGCCATTCCCTCATCGCCGTCCTTTGCGGTGATGACCTGGAAGCCAGCGAACTCAAGGCTGCATCGGGTAACGGAAATCACGATGTCCTCATCGTCAATGACCAGGATGGTCCCGTGGACCTCGCCCAAGGACTCGCATACCGCGGGCATTTCCCGCACGGGCGCGAATTCGCCCGCGCCGGGAAACAGCACGCGGAAGCGACTCCCTTTGCCGGGCGTGGATGAGACCTGTATGGCGCCGCGATGGCTCTTCACGATTCCCGCAGTCGTGGACAGGCCCAGTCCCCTGCCCGGAATCTTAGTGGTGAAGAAGGGGTCGAAGATGCGCTGCAACGTCTCGGAGTCGATGCCTCGCCCCGTATCCGATACATCCACGTAAGCGTAGACGCCTGGAATGAGCCGATCGTTGAAGTAGGTGTCCACTCCGTCGTTGGGAGCGATCTCGAGTTGGCCCGCGGACACGGTGATGACGCCTTCCTTGTCGCCGATGGCATCGGAAGCATTGGTGAGAAGGTTCATCACGACTTGCCGGATCTGGGTGGGATCGCCGTCGATGGCGGGCAGCTCGCTGCCGAGATCCAGGAGCAGGCGGGCGTTCTTCGTGATGGAGGCGGACAGCAGATGGCCCATTTCCTCCACCAACGCGGCCAGATTGATGCGCTGGGTGGTCACGTTTCCTTTGCCGGAATACACGAGGATCTGCTGGGCCAGTTCGGCGGCGCGCTGGCCGGCGCGGTCAGCCTGCTCGATGTTGTCGCGGCCTGGCGCGTCCGGGGGCAATTGCATGAGAGCCAGGCTTGTGTGGCCGAGCACGCCCATCAGGAGGTTGTTGAAATCGTGGGCGATGCCGCCGGCCAGCATGCCCAGGCTCTCGAGCTTCTGCGTTTGTTGGAGGCGTTCCTCGAGTTCGCGGCGTTCGTGTTCGGCCCGCACGCGGTCGGTCACGTCACGATCCACCGCGAGGATGGCGGGTTCCCCTTGGTATTCGATAAGGGCGGTGTAGATGTCGACGTAGACGCGTTCGCCGCTCTTGGTGATGAGTTCGCCTTCGCAATGATAGCGGCCGTTCGCCAATTGCAGTTCGAGGCGTTTCTCGAAGTCCGCGGCGAACTCGGGCGCGTCGAACTGCACGGTCCTCATGGAGAGCAACTCTTCGCGCGAGAATTCCATCCGGTCGATGGCGGCCTGATTGCAGTCCAGGATCCGTCCGTCCAAATCGTGCACGAACACCGCGTCCTGGATTCCTTCGAACAGGGTCTGCAGCCGCATCTGGGAGGTGCGCAACTCCGTTTCGACCGCCTCGCGCTCGGCGATCTCGCGCAGGAGATCCTCGCGCTGGCGTTCGAGAAGACGCTTGTTCTCATAGGAGCGGAACAATGAGAGGTAGAAACTCGTGACGGAAAAACCGAGACCCGAGATCATAGAGATGTCGCGGAGGGCTTCACCGAACGGGATACCAAACAAGAGATACGGGAAGGGGTCGAGCGTGCCGGCATCGATCAGCAGATCCATCAGCGCGTACAGGAGCAGGAACAGCGCGCCGATCAGCAGCAGGATGGTCGCCCCGGAAGTGCGGTACGTGGAGTGAAAGGCATAGACCGCGGAGGCGCACATGAGTGTCAGGGCGGCCAGGGTCATCATATCGGACTGGAATCTCGTCAGAAGGTCGAGTTCCCGCCCAAACTTGGAGGCGAGTTCTAGAATGGCGCCTCCGGCCAAGACGGCGAACACCACCCGCCGCACACGGCCCAAGTCGCTGCGAGACGGCCTGCGCCCCAACACATGCGCCTTCGTACTCATAAAGATAATCGCGCCACGGTCCCCTCCGTACGCAACGGATTCTCATATGTCTGCGCAGTGCACAGCGTCGATGGGCCGGCGATTCGCATGCGCGCGATCCGCCCACGGCCTTTCGGCGGTCCGGCAGCCGTTTGCCATCGTATGAATTCGCACACGTCAATTCAAGCGAAGTCTTTGTCAATAGCGAAGTCGTGAATGCCGGATGTGTTACCGCAAACAGGACGGTGTCAGGAGGTCTTGAATGTTCGTGTAGTTCTTCAGTCCCACGAGGGCCGCGTTGTACGGCGCGTCTGCGCGGCTGTCCGCGACATCGCGATCCATGTAGTACTCATTGTGCGGTCTGAAACCGGGAATGGTGATCACATTCACGAACACGTCGAGCCCGCGGTGGCCGGTGCCCGGCGGGATGTGGACGAAACTGCCTGGTTCCAGCGGGTGCTGTGCGTAGCGGCGCAGGTCCAGCAGATCGGGATACGTGATGAGCGAAGGCTTGCGCCCGTGCGTGTGCAATGCGTATGCGCTGGGGTCCAGCACGAGGTAGAACTCATTTTGCGCGCCGCCTTCGCCAATGCAGTGGGGCGGGTGAAAATGGGAGGGAGACGTTTCTTTCGCGATGTTCACAACATGGCTGTTGACGAAGTTGAGGCCGTCATCCCGCTGGCCGGGTCTATCCATGTACCAAGTGAGCGGCAGGCGCCGGAACGGATCGAAATCGAAGTTGCAGCCCCCGGAGGTATCCTTGAGGTAGCGAAGGCGCATCACCGCGGGCACATGGCTCGTGCGGCGGTTCGCATTGTCCAGCGCGAGACAGGTGAATGTGCCACGCACGCGCAATCGTTTCTCGCCTGCGACAATGAGTTGGTCACCTTCTATGATGGGCTCCCACGAGTCTTGCGTTTTGCGCGAATACCCCGCGTGCATGCACAAATGGAATAGACGTTCAAGTCCGGCGTTCACAGGCTTGTCGCAGGACCATGGCGCGGGAAGGTGCTCGAGTTTCCAAAGGTCGCCGGCGAAGTCGCCGACATAGGTCTCGCCGTTCCAGCGGCTGAGTATGGCCTCCACCGGGACCTTGGCATCATCGTGGAGTGTGTGACGGGCGTCGCGCAGGAGTTCGAGCGCCTCAATGAACGCCGGGTCCATCGGTTCCGACGCGTACTCCGCGGGAAGGCGGCTGCCGTCGCCTTCTTTCGTGCGGTAGCCGGCGGGCAAGAAGACTTCGCCGCGTCCCTCATAGAGCCAAAAGACCGTCATGCCGCCTGTCGGCGAGACCAGTTCCGTTTCTTGCGCGTTGGAGTGGAAGCGCCCGAAACGCAGGCCCGGGTGCTCCTCGTGGAAGGCCTGTGAGAAGGCTGCGATCGCGCGCTCATCGCGCATATGCATGATGCGGACTTGGGGCATGGCGACAGTATACCCGCAAGCGGGTGCCTATGACGATGAAGACGGGGTGGAGGATGGATACCCGCTTTCGCGGATAGGACGGTGGTTGGCGCGTTGGTGGATGGTGAGGAGCCCGGGGCGATGGGCGAAGAACATCCCCCTCGGCCCTGCGGACCTGCCCCCTTCAAAGGGGGAATTCAGAGCGCCCTTCGGGTTTCATGAGTCCGGAACCCGAGGTCTCCAGGCGGCCCCTGGTATGGCCGCAAATCCATAGCCATGGTGTTGCGTAATTCCCCCTTTGAAGGGGGATCAGCCTTGTCCTAAACAGGGTTTTTGGACTTTTCATAGAAATGCCCTCTTGAGATGGATAAGAATCGATGTGTCGAAGACCTTTTCTTGTCCACCAAAGGAGGGCGT
>JADLGB010000229.1 GCA_020849535.1 Candidatus Hydrogenedentota bacterium | reverse complement strand
TGATGCGGCGGTCCACCCACTCCTTCACCATGCGGTTCAGGGCCTCCTCCTTTGCGCCGCCGCCCCACCCAAACACCGGATAGCCCGCGCCGATCGTGACCGTCTGCCCCTTCACCTTCGTCTCGCGTTCTTCCACCTGCTGCACGGCGAAGCGCCGCACTACGAAGGGCAGCAGCTTCCCGCCCGAGCCGCCGGTCCAGGTGCCCTCAAGCTTGCGGCCACCGTCCTGGATGCGCCCCTTGAAGACGCCGGTATCCTTCTCATCGACCGTCTCGGTCATCGTGAACGTACCATCTTCCGCAATGGTTCCCGAGAGATCGATATCGGTATCCTTGGTTACATAGAAGTACGTGCCCATCAGATCCGTGGCGCTTCGGGTCAGATTCAACTGAATCCCGTACTTCTCGTTGATGGAACCCTGGTAATACTCGAAGCCGCCATCCTGGGCTCCGGCAGCCAACACACACACCGCAAGCAAACACAAAACGCGCATAGTACACCTCATCCTTGCAGCTATCAGCATCGTACACCGTCCAAGTGTGGGACCGGCGCCCTCGCCGGTCATTTTGCAGGGACAAGGGACAGACACCGTGTTTTGCTGCGCAAAGCCTTCGCGAAAGACGGCGTCAGTCCCTTACTGACCGGCGAATTTAATCCTACCGGGCCGCATGATACAATCTTTCGCTCAGTAGTAACGATCCATTGCTTCAGGAGGCTGGTATGCCCTTCAAAGAACTCGACCGCCACGCGATGCGTTTCAAGCCCCTGCGGGAACGCAAGAACAAGGTACACATCGAACAGGATCACGTGCCCCCCACGGCAAAGCCGAAGCCGTTAGGCGACAATGGGATGAAAGTGGTCCGGGAAACGGTCGAGCGGCTCGTGACGGCGCGCGAGAAGAAACGCTCCCGCATGCTGACCTTTGGGGCGCATTCGATCAAGAACGGCTTGGCCCCGGTATTCACCAAGCTCATCGAAGACGGCTGGATCACCCACCTCGCCACGAATGGCGCCGGCATCATTCACGACTGGGAGTTCGCATTCCAAGGCCACAGCAGTGAAGACGTGCGCGCCAACGTCACGCGCGGCGAATTCGGCGTCTGGGACGAAACGGGCTTCTACATCAACCTCGCCATCCTGATTGGCGCGTACCAGGGTCTCGGCTATGGCGAATCCGTCGGCGCGCTGGTCGAAAAGGAAGGCCTCCAGATTCCGTCTGAAGAAACGCTGAAGTACACGATCACCGAGTCCTTGGATACCGACCCAGAACAGGCCGCCTCCGCCGCGGACGTGCTCAAGCAGGTGCGCGCGTTCGAATTGGAACCCGGCTGGATGAAGGTGGCGCACCCCTACAAGAAGTTTGGCCTGCAGTCCGCCGCATACCGCTTGAAGGTCCCCTTCACGGGCCACCCGATGATCGGGCACGACATCATCTACGTCCACCCGATGAACCACTGCGCCGCCATCGGGCGCGCGGCCCAGCGCGATTTCCTGGCCTACGCCAATAACGTCAGCAACCTGAACGACGGCGTATACATTTCCATCGGGTCCGCAGTCATGTCGCCGATGATCTTCGAGAAGTCGCTGTCGATGTCGCAGAACCTCGCCATCCAGCAGGATTGGCATATCGACACGCACTACATGGTCATCGTCGATCTGGCCGAATCGCACTGGGATTGGAGCCAAGGCGAACCGCCGGACACCAACCCCGACTACTACCTGCGCTACAACAAGACCTTCGCGCGCATGGGGGGGACGATGCGCTACATGTCCGCGGATAACCGCGATTTCCTCCTCACGCTGGTCCAGGAACTTGATAAACTGTAACCTGACCGCCGGTGAAAGCAACGCTGAATGGAACGTCAATAGGGCTTCACGGCCTTAGGAGTATTGAATCATGAGCCCACTCTCCGCCCTGGAACAGGAAGTGCTCGATGGCATGCTGGAGCGCAGACCGGACCTGAGCGGATGCGTTCAGGATTTGCTCGCACTTCATCACGCCCTCGTGCGCAGCTACGATGCCGGCGGCAAGTTGCTCCTCTGCGGCAACGGAGGGAGCAACGCCGATGCCATGCATATCGCGGGCGAGTTGTGCAAGAGCTTCGAGCGCAAGCGTCCACTTCCCGCGGACATTCTGCAGAAACTGAGTGGCTTGCCCATGGGCAACGAACTGGCGCAACACCTCGAGGCGGGTCTGGCGGCTGTGGCCCTCGGATTCAACGGGTCACTGAAAACTGCGGTTGAAAACGACTCTCCGTTGCGCGATATGGCCTTCGCCCAGGAGACCATCTCCATGGTGAAACCAGAAGACGTCCTCATTGGTATCTCGACCTCCGGGAACGCCAAGAACTGCCTCATGGCCATGTCGACCGCCAAGGCGGTTGGCGCCACCGTAGTCTCCCTGACGGGTCCCAAGGGGGGCAACATGGCCGCCTTCGCCGACATCGCGATCAAGGCCCCAGGCACCACCGTGAAAACCATCCAGGAAGCGCATCTCGTTCTCTACCATACGTTTTGCGCCTTGATCGAAGTACACTATTTCCCGGAGATGCGATAATCGGGTAGACTATAGGGGGACGGATGCGAATTCGCCGGCCGTCCCTGCTCTCAGGGGGGCACGCCCGCCAAGCCGTTTAGGGGGAATCCGCACGGATGCGGTGGTAGCGCGCCTACGGCGCGTTTCTGGCCATGGAGTATCAAACGCGGTGGATGTAGAATACATCAATCCATTTATCGAATCCGTGAATCAAGTGTTCTCCACCATGCTGGAGACTGAGGTCTCGCGTGGGGACGTCCGGGTAAGCAGGACCCAGGAATTCTCGCCCATTGAACTGACCGCTCTTATCGGAATGAGCGGCGAAGTGAGGGGAACCGTCGCACTGGCATTTTCGTCACGCGTCGCGGTGGCCTGCGTCTGCAAGATGCTTGATACCGAGATACGGTACGTCGACGCAACCGTGGTGGACGGCATCTCGGAGTTGGTCAACATGATCGCTGGAAGCGCCAAGGCGAAACTCGTTTCCGATGACAGGCCCCCGGTCCAACTGAGCCTGCCCACCGTCGTGCGCGGCCGGGACTATGTGCTGGCGCATCCGCGCAACACGGTGTGGCTGACCGTGCCATTCACTTCCGCCCTCGGCTCGTTCATGCTGCGTATCGCGCTCTCCAATTCCCGGAAGAGCAGTAGTTGACCCTCCGAATGTCCTTCCCAGCGTGACGTGTGCCGCGGCACCGGCCATCATTCGGCGCCTGCTCGCCTGCCACTGAATGCCTATGCCGCCCGCCGCCGCGATCGCACAAGTCCGGCCAAACCAATACCAACCAGAATGAAGGTGGACGGCTCCGGCACAACAGTGCTGGGGCTTTCGCTGACATTGATGCTCAAGGTAGCGTTGTAGTCGTAGAGATGCAGCCCTTCCATGTATCCATCCACCGTGTCGGCGCCGTAGATGTTGCCCAGCCACTCGGTGTGGCCGCCGACGCCCCCAAAACTTCCGCTCAACAGGTACGTTTCCCCAATCAGGAGCGGGACCTCGATATCCACGTCAGTTCCGCCATACCAGGAGTACAGCCATATCGTGTAGTCCTGATCGGTCTCGCTCCATCCCCGGATGTTGAATTCTCCCCATTCGTAGAAATTGAAGCCATCATTTTCCGCGGAAACAGAGGCAAGAATCTCGCCGATATTGCCATACTCAGAAAAGATCGTCATTTCGTACCCGAAGTTCAGGTTGGTCTGAAACGATGCGCTCTCCCAGTAGTCGGGATAGGTTTCCGCATTCGCCGGGTCGTACACGTAATCGGGGAAGTATGCAAGCGAGGAACTGGAGTGAACCAGGACCACCGACGCGGCCCCGCCATTTGTCACCGTGCTCGTCAAATCCGAGTGACTCTCCGCCCAGGGATTCTCCGTGCGGCCCGCCAGCGGGTCCGTGATTTCTGTATGTGATGCCACAGACTCTCCGTTCTCCACTGTTTCAAGACCACTCGCAGGGTCTTGGTGGATCACCTGGTACCCCGGGTAATTGGGGAGACCGATCGGTGAGCGGCCGCTCCCCTCGCTTATGGAAGAGCCTGTCGAGTTATACAAGGACACAGGGTCAAGGCTGATAATGTACGCCTGTGCCGACAGGGAGCCGGCAACGGCGCACAGGAGTATGGCAATTACACGAAACGCAACGCGGCTTGAACCCAAGAACTGCGGGTATGCGATCATCGTCCTGTTCCCCCATTTACTGCTGCGGACACTTCTGCGATCCGGCTGGCTCGCCCCACCCCCCAGGATGACCCACTTCACTTCACTTCACGAAAGAACCCCGCATTACCTCGACACGACGGCTCCGAGTCGCCCCCCCGTGCCTCACCAGCGGCTTTGGGGGTCCCGAGGCCTCCGTGAACAACGTCGCTAGAACCGTTTGACGGCCCGGCTCTGAAGCTGGCAAGTGTCTGGAATTGCGGATTCTCACAGAAATACGCATTTACGCAAGCAAGGCGCAGACCACACAGTTGTGGAATCTCAACCAATTACAGTGCAATAACTTATAATATGGATAGAAAATATATGGTTATTGCCACTGGCGTCCACGACTCAAAATGCTGCGCACACTTGAACACTATTTGACACCTTCAGACCACTCCGATGCATGCCGAATGATTGAGCCAGACAAAATCGGGAGACGGCAACCCCTAACGAACAGGCATCCCCGCACCTCAGTTCATTGCAGGCTCCCATGCCAATTGGAGCTGGCTATCACTCACGCCACGCACGTTTGATTCTTGCCCGCCAGTTTGGCCTTGTAGAGCGCGGTGTCCGCGGCTTTGAGCAGCTCGGCAGACGTCAGCCCTTCCTGATACATCGCCACACCTATGCTGAGCGATGTGCCATGAGTATCCAGTTTCTGGAAGTCCGCCCGGATGCGCTCCGCCACACGCACGCCAATGGTCCCGTCCGCTTGGGTGAGCAGCACGGCGAACTCATCGCCCCCGTACCGAAACGCCGAATCGAGCCGTGCCCGGGTGTGTCGCAGAATCATCTGCCCCACCGAATTCAGGAGCGCGTCGCCCACTTGATGACCATGGCGGTCATTGCACTGTTTGAAATTGTCCAAGTCCATGAAAAGCACGGTGAGCAGATACTGGTCTCTACGCGCGCCCGCGACGGCCGCATCCAGTCTGCTGGAGAAACTCCGTTTGTTGAACAGTCCCGTCAGTTGATCCGTTTCCGCGATCTCCGCCAACCGCCGCTGCATTTCGCGTTGTTCTGTCACATCCTGGCAGATGGCGTGAATGATGCTCTCCGGTCCCACGTTGATCCGCGTCAAGCTGACATCCAGACAGGCAACGGGTCCACCCTCGCACCGAAGCACCATGTCTCCGAGAGTGGCCTTGCCGATTTCGCCGAGAACGACAATTCCCTGTCGCAAGCGATCCTGTTCCGTCTCATCAAACAGCTCGAGAAAGCTGCGGTTCAGGAGTTCATCCCGCGAACGCCGGACGATGGCGCAGAACGCGAGATTCACGTCCCGAATCACGTTGCCTTCGGGCGAAATGACGAGCATCCCGCTCGTGCTGTACTCGAAGACGTCCCGGTACTTGATCTCGGCGCTTGCGCGTTCCTCCCGAAGCCGTTCCATGGCGTTCAGATCGTCTTCAATACGCTTTTTATCCTTGGCGATCTGTTCGCGCAAGGAGCGCTCCCGAAGGATGCGAATGAGCTTCGCGTGAAGCTCGTCAGGGGGATGTGGTTTGGCCACGAAATCCGTGGCGCCGGCTTTGACGACCTCGACAAAGGGGAAATCGTCAGGATAGGCGGTCGTGACGAGAATATCCGTGTCCGGATAGTCGCGCACGACCCGCGAGACCAGCTCGATACCATGGCAGCCGGGCATCAGCATATCGGTCACCAAAACGTCGTACGGCTTCAACGCCAGCGCGCGCAACGCCTGGTCGCCGTCTCCGGCCATTTCGACCAGGCATCCCAGGCGTTTGGCGATGTTGGTCGCCAGGACTTGGGCGACTAACGGCTCATCATCGGCCACGAGGACGCGGCAGGAAGCATAGTTCTCGAGCATAACAACCCCCAACGAATTCGTGAAAGTATACGAGACAGCCACTGCCCAATCAATCACTGGGTCAGTGATGAGCTATGCTCCGTTTGCGCAGGGCGACATTAGCGGCATGCTTCATATGCAGCACATCATCGGATCAGAAAGAAGGCGAGCACTTTGTAAATCCACGCCGCGGCCACGATGCCCACGCCGGCCCACCAGACGCGCCGGGCGAGCGTCTTGTTCCGGAACGCCGCGGGTACTCTCCCCGTTCCCGCGGTGAAAAGGCTGCTCCCCAAGTAGCCGATTGTCAACAGGAAGGCCAAGGCGCCGGCCGGTTGCGTGCGAATCGCCGGCCCCAATTCTCCGTGCGCCATGTGAGAGAACGCCGTGGTCATCCCACAGAACGGGCATGGAATCCCGAAGATCCGCATCGTCATGCATTCGGGCAGGCCCAACTGCTCGTGCGTCCCCACCCCGCGGGCGTCCGGCGTCAGCCACGCACCCAATCCGAGGAGGCAGAGCACGCCCAGCGCCGATCCCAAAGCGCGCACGCGCTCCTGGTGCGAAACGTGCAACAAAAGGGGGCTATCCTCGACGTCACATACCATGGCCACCTGATCCTGGGCACCGATGATACCATGGCCGACCCCGCTAAAAAGAGTGCGAAGGGGATGCCTTGCCCTAAGCACCTGCCGCGGAGCATCGGAACGCAAAATGCCTATTGCAATAGTGATACGGTGTAGTCTAGACTGTAGTGGGACTGCAATATTTGACCTCTCGGTATGTCTGTGTCAACAGGTGCTTGCGGGGGAGATATACATGAAGTACGTAGCCATTCCGTTGTGTGTCCTTCTCGGATGCTGCTTCAGTGCGGGCGCGTTGACTGGCACCGGGGACTCGGAAGTCGGCGTGCTGGACACGCTCGGGCCGGAGATCTCCGGACTTCAGGTCAGTCAACCGGTGGCCTCTTCGGGCGACATCGTGACGCTCACCTTTTCGCTCTCGGAAGCGCTGTCCGGACTCCCCACGGTCACGGTCAACGGAGCTGCCGCCGATTTCGTCGGCGAGTCCGGAGGCGAATACACCTATACCTATGAGGTGGGATCCTTCGATTTTGGCGGTCCCGCAGAGTTGTACATCAGCGGTGCCGACGCATTCGGCAATACGGGTAACCTCACAAACTCGTCGATCCTCACGTTCGATCTGCCCGCGCTGCCGTTGCGCGCGTGGTCGGTTATTGCGGTGCTGGTGCTATTGGGCATCTACGCGATGCGGCGCATGCGCAAGATCGCCGCAGTGCTGTTCTTGGCGCTGCTGTGTGCCGCACTCGCCGCGCTCGGCCAGGCCCCGGTCGTGTCAAACGTGAGCTTCGTCCAGCAGCCCCGCGACTCCGGCGGCACAGAAGTCATCATCACTTACGACCTGGAATCGGAGAGTTGTTGCTGCGATGTGACCGTGTCGCTGTCGAAGGATGCGGGCGAAGACGGCTTCACGTACCCGGCAGCGTCGATCACTGGCGACACGACGGGAGTACAGCCGGGCACCGGGAAGCAAATCGTGTGGGACGTTGCCGCGGACTTTCCCGGCGAGTACATCCCGCAAGCCCAACTCCGCGTCACCGCCGAAACGCGCCCCTGCGACTTGTCGCCATGGACACGCTTCGATCCGTGGCACATCTTTGCGTACTCGGCGGGATGCCAGAACAATCTCAAGCAAATGGGACTCGTGTTCAGGATGTTCACGAATGAGAGCGCAGGCGAGCGCTACCCCCGCCTATCCAATGAGCCGGGGCGTCTCATGATGCGGAAGGATGAGGTTTATCCCGAGTTTGTACATGACCCGGAGATACTCACTTGTCCGGGCAAGGCGCCCGAAACTCCCATGCCATGTTTCGATGATAGGGACTACGTGTACTTGGGCTATCTCGTGAGCAACGATCAGGATGTGCTGGCCTTCGCAAATGCATATACGGCCGAGATAGCCGCGGGCGGCGATTTCTCCAACGATCTTCCCGGTGAAACGAGTTACGGGCACACGATCTATCGCCTCCGGGAGGGCATTGCACGTTTCTTGATCGTCGATATCAATGATACAGAAAAGTACTACGCTATTATGCGTGGAATTCCAGTGATGTTCGATTGGCCGGACAACCACCAGGAAGGCTGGGGCGGAAACGTGCTCTTTATGGACGGGCACGTAGAGTTTGTGCACTATCCCGGTCAGTTCCCGATGACGGAAACGACCATCTCGACGTTGGCCGAACTCGCAAACTATGAGCCACCCGTCCAATGGAGCAATCCAGATCTCGTTTCGCCGTATCCGCGACGGAAGGACGTGAACGGATTTGTCAGTTCGTGCGCAAACAATCTGAAGCAAGTAGGGATCTCGCTGAAGATGTCCGCAAATGAAACTGCGGGTCAGCTATTACCTCCGCTTTCGCCTGTATCAGGCCGCTTGATGATGGACGACGCTATCTTCTACCCCAACTTCCTCAAGAACCCCGATTGGGTGACGTGTCCGGGACAGCCCGAACTCTCGCCCGTACCGTTCTTTGAAGACCAACACTATGCGTATCTTGGCTACGCTGTGCTCAATGACGCCGACGTTTCGGCGCTCGTCACGGCATATGAATCAGCTATCGCGTCTGGTGGAGACTTCACGAGTGATCTACCAGTGGCGACCAGCTACGGCGATTCGCTACTGCGCCTGCGAGAAGGTATCAGCAGTTCTCTCATCACGAACCCGATCGACCCTGCGGGCTGTGCGTCGCCGCAATCTATTCCTGTGATGCTCGAGTGGCCCGACAATCACGAGGATCTTCCAGGCGGAAACGTGCTCTACCTGGATGGGCACGTTGAATGGAAGAACTACCCCGGTGAATTCCCAATGACGGAAGCGACGATCACGGCGCTTGCGGCGCTGGCAAACCACTCACCCGCCACGGCATGGGCGGAGCCCAATCCGGTATATACACTGGCGTACGATCCCTATGATTTCGTCGATACGTGTCGAAGCAGGATTCGCAATGCTGCTTACGCCTGCAGTTTCTTCGGACTCGATAGCACCGGGGACGTCTGGCCCAAGCTCTCCAGCGAGCCAGGAAGATTGATGTATACCCAGGAAGAAGTCAATCCGCGCTACTTGAGCAATCCCGGACACTTGGTCTGCCCCGGTCCGGCGCCAGTCACGCCGGAACCACTATTCGACGACACGCATTACATCTACTTCGGTTACCTGATGATGAACGACGCCGATGTGCAGGCTTTTGCCTCGGCCTATGCCGCCGAAATTGCCAACGGTGGCGACTTCTCGGGAGATCTGCTCGTCACGACCAGCTACGGTACCAGGCTCTGGCGCCTGCGAGAGAACATCCAGCGCTACTTCATCACCGATATCAACAATCCATACATTCCTCCTGATGAGTACATCGGCGATCACGAAATCCCTGTCTTGATGGAATGGCCCGGCCAACACGAAGGTCTGTCGGGCGGGCACGTTGTGTACAAGGATGGGCATGCTGAATGGCACGACTTTCCCGGCAGATTCCCGATGACTGCGAACGCAGTGGCTACCTTTGCAGCCTTGGCTCACTGGAATCCCACTACCGCGTGGGCGACGAAGGCTTACACGCGCTACAACGATCCGCATCTCCAGGCCCTTTGCGAATCCAACCTATATCAAATGGGCATTGCCTTGGACACCTTCGAGTCTCACCACCGGGAATACCCGCGACTGTCAACCGTACCAGGCACACTAATGTTTCGTGCAGAAGGACTGTATCCTTACCACCTATTCGATCTGAGACGTGTCAACTGTCCTGGCTCTACAAATGCCTGCCTGGGGCCCACCCTCGACGACCACAGCTACGCCTATTGGGGGTATGTGCTTCTGACAGACGAGGATATGGAAACATTCGCGAACGCCTATGGCGCCGAGCTTAGCTCTGGAGGGGATTTCTCCGAGGATTTGCCCGAACCGGTAAGCTACGGCGACACCATAAAGCGGTTTGACTCTGGTTATGTGCGGTTCCTTATTACCGATACTAATCCGCCAGAGGATTACATACCCCGGTACACGGTACCCATGCTCATCGAGTGGCCGGACAACCATGGCGACATTCGCGGTGGAAATGTTCTCTACATGGACGGCCATGTGGAGTGGCTCGACTACCCCAGCAAATTTCCGATGACCGAAGCGACCATGAACGTTCTCACAGGCTTGGCCGGGCGTCCGCCAATTGAATGAGAATTCGCAGTGAGCAAAAGCGACCGGGGCACGGTGCGCAACATGCTGCGCACCGTGCCCCGGCTGTCTCGCTTGTTATCTCTCAGGCGCCTACTCGGCTGGCACCTTGATCACCTTCGGCATCGGACGCTCGCCCGGGCGCGTTACGCGCAGGAGCACGGATTCACCCGGCTTGCCGTGCTGTTCCAGCAACTGGCGAAGGCTCTCGACGGACGTCACCTTCTGCTGCGCAACCTCCAGGATGATGTCGCCGCTGGTGATCTCCGCTGCCTCCGCCGGAGATCCCTCATCCACCTCAACCACGACCACACCGGTCATGTCTTCTTCGAGCTGCAACTGGCGGCGCAGTTCCGGCGTAATCGCCTGCACGCGCATGCCGAGAATGTCCTTGCCCAGCATGGCCTTCGTCGTGCTGCCCGGATACTCGGCCAGCTTGACATCGATTTCAACCGGGGCTTTGGCGCGCCATACTTCCAGCTTCACGGTCGCACCGGGAGGCATGTCGGAAATCCGGCTGACAAGGTCCTTCGCATCTGCGATGGCCTCGCCGTTGACCTTGCGGATCACGTCGTCGCTCTTGATCCCCGCTTTCTCCGCGGGCGAATCGGGGGATGCGCTATCGACGTACGCGCCTTTCGTATCGGGAAGCCCCAGGACCTCAACCAACTCTTCGATCGATGGCGAGCCGGGCTGCTCCGAGACCTGATCCACATTCATGATGCTCACGCCCAGGAAGCCGCGTGTGATCTTGCCCTGTTCGATGAGTTGCGGAACGATGCGCTTGGCCATATTGATCGGAATGGCGAAACCGAGGCTTTCCGCCCCGAAGACGATCGCCGTGTTGATGCCGATTACCCGGCCATCGATATCGCACAGAGGTCCGCCGCTGTTGCCGAGATTGATCGCGGCATCCGTCTGGACAAAGTTCTGGAAGCGCATCTCCGTGGGCAGATTCAAGTCGTCGCGGCCGAGTGCGCTCACGTGGCCAAACGAGAGGGATCCCTCAAGCCCCCGCGGGCTGCCCAGGGCAATCGCGAACTGACCAACCTTCAACGTATCGGAATCGCCCAGTTCGGGAACCGGCAGGTCCCGGCCCGCATTGATCTTGATCACCGCGATATCGGTGTCCGGATCCCTCCCGATGACTTCCGCGTCAAAGACCGACCCGTCCGAAAGGCGCACCTTCAGTGCGCTGGCATTCTCTATCACGTGATTGTTTGTGATGATGTGGCCTTCCTTGTCATAGATGAAGCCCGATCCCGAGGCCATCGGGTGGAAGCGGCCGTCTTCCCGGGGAATGCGCTCTTCCGGCATCGGAATGTTGAAGTAACGAAAGAACTCTTCCATGCTCTTCATCCGGGGATTATCGCTCCCCTCCGGCATGGTTTGTTCCGCATCGATATTTACGACACAGGGCCGCACTTGGTCGCCGATACGAATGAATGCATCCTCCAGTTCCTGGAGCACGGGGCTGATCGCCTGAGCGGCCGTCGCCATTCCGGCGCACGCCGCCAAGGCAATCATCAGGTGGATTCGGGGAATTCTCATTGTCGATCTCCTTTGGTGTCGGCTGCCGCACGGGGGTGGATGGCTTGGTGAATCCCTTCACGGATGGCCGTTAGCATTTCGGGGTCCTCTATCTTCACTGCGTTCTGCGTGACGTAGAACGAGTCACGCACCCGGCGCGCGTCAGTGACGATGCGGGCAGTCGCGATGTCCAGCCCCAACTCACTGATGGCGCGCGTAATATCGTACAGCAGCCCGGTCCGGTCGCCGGTCTCAATATCAATGATCGTGTGCCTGCGCGAGGACCCGTTGTCAAATTCCACGCGAGTCGGGATGGGTATCCTCGGCTGCAGCAACGCAAACAAGCGCCGCAGCGCCCGCTCGACGTGCTCCTGAACGTCTTCCCCCTCCAGCAGCACGGCGTGCAGCACCTGGGCCACTTTGGCGGTCTGAGCCGACGTCAGGGGTTGCATGCGCCGTGCATCGCACACCATGAACACGTCCACCACAATTCCATCGGGCCGCGTAAACAGGGCCGCGCTGTTGATATCCACGAGCTGCGAGGAAAAGCACCCGGCGATCTTGGCGAACAGGCCGTGACAGTCGCGCGTACAGATGACGACCTCGCTCATGCCCGTCACCGGATTGGAGGTCGCGCGGATGTCCAGGCCCGTCTTACGGGCCTCTTCAACGCACTCCAGATGCATCGCAATCTTCTCGGCCTCAAACGCCACGAAGTAGCGCTGGCTGAGCCCCTGAAGATGCTCGATGACCTTGTCCTTCAAGTCATCCCGGACGCACGCAATCACTTCCTGCGCTTTCCGCGTGGTCCAGAATTCCTCCCCCGCGGTTTCCGCGCGCCCGAGCATGCGCTTCATCGTGCGCAAATAAAGCTGGAGCAGCAAGGCGCCCTTCCATTCGTTCCAGACCGCCGGACCCACGGCCGACAGGTCCGCGTAGGAAATCAGAAAGAGGGCGCGCAACCGAAGCTCCGTCTTCATGGTCTCGGCGAAATTGCGTACGATGTAATCGTCATCGATGTCGCGGTATTGGCTGATGGTCGTCATCAGCGAGTGGTGTTGCACCAGAAAGGCAATCCGTTCTTCATCGTCTTCCGTCATGCCCATGCGCGAACAGATCTCGCGCGTGATTCGCACGCTCGCATCGATGTGTACTTCTCCCTCAACCTTTCCAAGATCGTGGCAGAGGATTGCCATGATCAGGATGTACGGGTCCGAGAGGTTCTCCAACGCCTCCTGCAGGCAGCGGCCAATGGCGCCCTCCACATCGGTGATGCGTCCGATCGCCTCGAGCGCGCGCAACGTGTGCTCCCCAACAGGATACGAGTGAAAGTCCTCGTAACGGATGACCTCTTGTACCGCGGCGAACTCCGGGAGATAGCGCCCGAGCAGTCCGCACGATGACGCCTGGCGCAACGCGTGACCGGCCTGATAGGGACGATTGCAGATCGCGGTGAAGAAGCGGCGCACGATGTTGTTGCCGCGGAACGTATCCGTGACCAGATGGAGGCTCTCCGCGACGAGCCGTTCCGAGGAGCGGCTCAGGGGCACCATATGGCGTGCGCACAACCAGAACACTTCCATGAGCCGCGCGGGATTGTGCCCGAACCAATTCGGGTCCCCGGCGCCCACATAGAGTTCACCGTTTTCGATCGCATACTCCTGGGCGATCGGCATGCCTGCATCCGGAAACGTGGCGCTCCCCGCGTCCACGCAGGTACGTGCGGCAATCCGCAGGAAACGCCGCAGCTTTCCCGCCGCCGTGTAATAACTCTGCAACAGGTAATGCGGGCGGGCGTATCCGAACGCGTTCGCCACCGGAACCTGAAGGGCGAAGGTGAGGCGGTCCTCGGCCTTGTTCGATTGGAAGTGCAGCTCATTGCGAATGCGCCAGAGAAAGTCCAACCCATCCACGAAATCCAGATGCTCTTCCGCAGTGATGATGCCCTGTCCAACGGCCTCGTCCAGGGTATTCACTCCATACGCCATCATGAGAAGCCACAGGGCCGTATGGAAATCGCGAAGCCCGCCGGCGTTTTCCTTGACATTGGGTTCGCTCGCGTAGGGATCCCGGTACTCCTCCGCGAGGGTCTCGTACCGATCCCGGATCTTTTGCTCGATAAACCGTTGCGCGAGTTCCCCGGATTGCAGTTCGCGGATGCTCAACTTGAGCCGGGCGTAAACTGTGCTTTCTCCCGCGAGCAGACGCCCCTCGAGAAACCGGGTAAACGCCTGGATATCGCTCTGCGCCAGCTCGACCGCCTCGTTGACGCCGTGAAGCGCATATCCGACCGAAAACCCGCTGTCCCAGAGAAACGGGATGATGTAGCTGTTGAGCGTGCGCAGGTGCTCGTCGAGTGGGCCCTCGTACAGCAGGCAAACGTCGAGGTCGGAGTACGGACTCATCTCGGCGCGGCCATACCCGCCCAGGGCGCACAACGCGACGCGCGAAAGTATGGAACGGCGCGTCGGAATCGAACTCAGCGCGAAGTGGAATACCCCTTGCACAATCTCATCGGCCAGATCCGAAAGCAGGTGCACGATGTCGCTGCCTGAAGCGCCGTCGTCGTGGCGCTTGCGAATGCTCGCGCGGCGCTCGATAGCATAGGCGCGAGTCGCGCGCAAGCACACGTCGCGCGGGAGAGGCTCATCTTGCGGCACTCCCGCGCGCGCGACTTCAACGATGCTTCCAAAGGTCGTGTTCACGAAGTCCCCCCCGCGGTGTCCGTTGTGCCGAGAGCAGGGCGAAGATACGGGGGACCCACCAATGCCAGACCCGATTCTTCCGCCCAACCCTTTTCGCCGTCTGCCGTGGTGACGCGCGCCCAGCCGCTCTCCCGTCTGTCAATGCTCACCCGGTCTCCTTCAAACAACTCGAAACGAGCCTTTTCTTCCGGTCCTTTCGCATAATGCACAGGGAGACTCTCGGTGGCGGCGACGGCAATCAAATGCGGATGCTCCTTCGTCCACGAGGAGAGGCCAAAGAACACCGCGACGAAGAACGCGACCCCCGCGGCGCGCCGCAAGTAGGGCAGCGGCCGCCAAAGACGCAGCGACAGAATCCCCCAGAATAGAAGCCAACTGAGGACGGCCATCCGAAACGAGAATACCGGTGTGAGATTGACGTGCCAAAAAAGCAGGCCCTGCTCCCATGCGGGAGGGAGCGGGGCCGCCAAGGCCCGCTTAGTCCGTTGCAGGCAGATATCCAGATTGTGGCGGGCAGCATCGAAACCCGGGCGCAGGTGAAGCGCCCTCTCGTAGTTCGCGATGGCGGGCCCCAGCGCATCCAGACGGTAGTACGCGTTGCCGAGGTTATAGAAAACATCGGCATGGACCACGCCATCCGCCACGAGTTGCTCGTACAGATTCACGGCGACCTCATAGTTCCCCGCGTCATAGGCATCGGTGGCGCGGTCGAACGTGCCGTTGAAGAGCGTTGCGCCATGGAAAAGCAGAGTTGCCGCGACAGCGAATGTCATGACGCATCTCCCCGCGCGCGAAGCGCATCCAGGCGTTCCATGCTTGCCAAAGCGCCGTGCACAAGCGCGTGCACCTCATCGGCGCTCAACGTCCCCGTGCCATAGCGGGCGCGTTCACACGCTCGCAGAATCTTTGTGAAACCTCCGGCAAGTTCAGGATCGGCCGATCGCTCCCGGAGCAGGCGCTCCGCGTCCGCCGAAGTGAGGCCGGCCTCCGGCACGTTGTAGCTATCCGCGACGAAGCCCGTGATGGCCTTGTAGAGACCATCGACCGGGTCCGCATTCGTGTCGATGGTTGCCAGCCGCTTCTGTGCGCGCGAAAGCGCGTGATACGCGCGCGCGTAGCGGCCATCGCTCGCAAACCGCCGCTTGCGCTGGACAAACGCCGCGAATGCGCCATAGCCGAGGGCAGGCAGGATCGACGCCATCGTTACAAACACCACACGCGATCCGCGTCGCGTGATCGGCCCCGGATCGGTCACGACCGGCGAAATGTCGCGCTGCGCCATCGCCACCGACCTCGTGTCGCGCGAACTCTCGTCCACTAAGATCTGTCTATCCGCCTCAGCCGATGGGAGCACCTTCCACGGAAGAGGCTCGCTATTCGCCGTGACGTATTCCTCCAGCTCCGGATCGAAATAGCAGAAATCGATCGATGGAAGCACGTGCGATCCCGCTTGAATCGGAGTGACCTGATACTCGAACTCGAGTTCCGCGTGCGCCCGATCCGCCGGGTCCACTGGCCCCGAGATCTTCTGCGGGTCTCCTATATAGGCCCAGTCCACTTCAGGGAACTTGGGTGCGGGGATGGCATCCGGGTTGCCACGGCCCGAAATGGAAACGGTCATGTTAGTCGGCACACCCTGGAGCGCGTCATCGCGCTCCCGCGTGACGCTCACCTCAAACTTCCCCACCGCCCCACTGAAATTCTGCGGCGGCTGCGGAAGTGGAGCCACCGCGATCCGCACGGGGTCCGTGGCCAACTCGACCGGTATCGCCTCCATCGCATGCGGGGCCACCAACAGACCCTGCCACTTCCACGGGCCGAGTTCCAGCACCCCCGTCTGAGTCGGATACAGCGTTTGACGCCACCGGATGGCCTGGTATCGAAGGTTGTTCCGCACCAACTCTTCCTTGTCTGGCTTTTCCGGCTCTCGCGGCACCGCGTAGAAGCCCGTGGAGGAAGGGAAGACCGACTCATACTGTCTCACGGTCGATCCAAACAGCGCCCAAAGGGTGAACGTCGCATCGATGGCCTCACCTTGGTAGACATCGTTATTGCTGGTGTCTACCGTGAGGAATAGCGCGTCGTCCACGGAGAGGGACTTGTCTGAGCGAGTGGGGGAGGGCTGCGCGCGTGAGGCGCCTGCCCGTACCACCGTGATCTTCACAGGCTGGCCATAAACGAGTTCCCCTCCGACCGAAACGCCAATCGCGGGAATCTCAATCTCACCCAGTTCCTGCGCGACCGCGTTGTAGCCGCGAGTCTTGGTGATCGACACGGTGAGCTTGCCGGATATGTAGCTCAACGTTCGGTTGGAGCCCGCATAAATCGGTTCTGCCGCGATGCTCAGTCCCGGCACAGTGGGGATTACAGGTTCTCCAACGTCTTCCCCCGACGCTTCGACCGTGATGCGAAAAGTCTTTCCCTGCTCCACGATTGCGCGATCGGTAGTGACCCGTACCTGGGACTCCGCCCACGCCAGCGAGGTCAGCGCCGCGACCACGACACTAGTGAGAAGGGCGCGCATTACCACCACTCTCCCTTCAACTGTGGCTCGCGCTGCTGGCGCCGCTCCAACTTGCGCTCCATTTCGTCCCGATCTTCGAGGGATTGCAGCAGTGCCTCCACGGTCTGCCGGTTAGGCGCCTTCTGCGCATCCGCCGCGGATTGCGGATCCTGCATGTCCTGCGGCTCCTGCTGTTGCTCAGGACTGGCAGGTGACTCTTGCTGCTCCGGCTGAGGCTGCTTCTCGTCCTTGTCGCCGGATTGCTGTTCGGGCTGTTGCTGCGCGCCGTCCTGCTGGTCTTCCTGCTGCTGAGGCTGCGACTCGGACTCCTGCTGTTGTTCCTGCGGCTGACCTTCCTGTTGCTCGGATTGTGATTGTGACTGCTCCTGATTCTCCTGTTGTTGCTTTTCCTGCGGCTGATTCTCGCCACCGCCCTTCTGTTCTTCCGGCGGGGGAGGTGGTTTCTGCAGCATCTTCTTCAAGAGATACCGCATGTGGTCCAGATTCTGGCGCGCGTCCTGGTGATCGGGAAACTGCCGCAAGACCTCTTCATACGCAGCGATCGACTCCTGGAACGCGGCGACGAGTTGTTCCTGCTCTTCTTCCTGCGACATGTTCTTGGCGGTTTGAGCCAGGCAGTTCGCCCGGTTGAACGCCGCATTCCGCCGCACCGCGCCGCTTCCCAACGTCATCGCTTTATCGAAAGATGCCCGCGCCTCCGCAAACGGCTGAACCGGCTCCGCCTGCGCGGTGTCCGGCGGTTGCGGACCCTCCTTCAATTCTTGCTGAAATCGCGCGCACCCCAGGTTGTAGTACAACTCCGGAGATTCAGGCTCCTCAATCTGCAGCTCACGATAGGCGTCCACCGCCTCTTCGATTTTTCCGGCGCGCAACAGCGCGTTGGCCGCGTTGAGGCGCTCCCGGAAGGAATCCGCGTTCGCGACTGCGCCGGAAATGACGAGCAAGATTAGCAGGACCGCTCTACGCATACTCGGTCCCCGCCTTTTCGCCATTTGTCCGCGCGGCGCTTGGCCGCTTGAGGCGCCAGTGGCGAAGCCAAGGCATCAAGACCAGCCACAAGCCTTCTCCCGCAAACGCGAGGATCGCCAGCATCAGCGGCCACTGATACCGATTTACCAAGCGCATGCGAACGTCGCTGCTCGTGTCGCGCACAGACAAAACATCGAACCGGCTGTACAACTGCTCGACATCCCAGGTGTCGATCCTCGAGCGCGTGTACGCCCCGTTCCCCGCGACGGCGATGCGCGAGAGGGTGTCCTCGTCGAGCTTGGATAGATGCGGCTTGTCGCCATCCATCACGACCCGGTAACGCCCCATCCAGTCCGGGAGTGTCACCTCGGCGCCGTTCGGATCGCCTACTCCGATGACGAACACGCGCGCAAAGTCCGACGCGCGCTCCGCGGCCTCGATGGCGTCGCCGTCCACCTGCTCTCCGTCCGAAATGAGCAAGACAGCTCTGCTTGCCCTGCCGCTGCGTCCCGTCTCCGCGTCTTCTTTCTCAAAAAGTTCAATGGCCCCCTCCAGTGCGGCGGCGATGTTGGTCCCTTCCTTGCTGATCGTGTCGGTATCGACGGTATCGAGCACCGACCTGAAGTAGGCGTGGTCCATCGTCAACGGACATTGAAGGGCCGCGGCTCCCGAGAAGGCGATGAGTGCGAAGCGATCGCCCCCGGCCATATCCAGGAGGCTGCTGAGTTTCTGCTTGGCCCGGTCTAGACGCGTCGGCAGGGGATTAGCCGCGCGCATGCTCTCCGAGGTGTCCAGGAGAATCACGATGTCGCGGCTGGCGCGCCGGACTTCCTGCCAGGAACGACCCCAGTGCGGTTGCGCGAACGTCACGGCAAGAAACACCACCCCCGCCATGGTAAGCCAAACGAGCGGCCTGCGGACGCGCGCGTCATAGCCCGGCAGCAAACGCGGCGCGAGTTTCGTCTCGACCACGAGCTGCAAACGCCGATGGCGCCGGCGTTCCAGGAAACGCAGCCCCAGGTAGACCAGCGCAATCGCGAGCAGCGATGCCGCCAGCCACCAGGGCAGGTGTCTCCAATCAAACGCGAAGCCAATCTCCACTCGTCACTCCTACGGGATCGATTCGAACCAGAACCGCCGGGTAAACACCGAACCTAACAGGGCGAGCATTCCCAAGGCGGCCCAGGGCACGAAGGCTTCCTTGTACTCATAATAATCACCGAGTTCCACCTTGGTGGTCTCGAGTTTGTTGATCTCCTCGTATGCACCGTGAAGCGAGTCCAGGTCCGTCGCGCGATAGAAGCGCGCGCCGGAAATCTCGGCTATCTGCTTGAGAGTATCCTCGTCAATCGGCAGGGTCTGTAGGTCCGGCCGGGAACCGAAGATCGTTTCGACGGGAACCACGACTTGATCCGAGGATCCCGCGCCGATCGTATAGATTCGGATTCCATACTCCTTCGCCAAATGCGCCGCCGTAATCGGATCCAACTCGCCTTCATTGTTGCGTCCATCGGTAAGCAGGATGATCACCTTGTTCTTGGCCTCGGATTTGCGGAGTTTGCTCACGGCCAGGCCGATGGCCGACCCAATCGCGGTGCCCTGCTTGCTGCGGTCCCGGGAATCAATCTGGGCATTCTCGAGGTCGCGCTCGAGCACTGCGTAGTCCAACGTAAGCGGAGTCTGGGTCCATGCGTATTTCGCATAGAGAACCAACCCGAGCCGGTCAAGACCGTAGCGGTCTTGCGGTTTGTTCTTGCGGCTTTGGATGAAGTCGCGAACCGCCTCCTTCGTCACGTCGAGGCGAGTCAGCAGCTCTTCCCGGCTGCGAAAATCCATTGCCCGCATGCTGCCGGACACGTCGACGCACAGCATGACGTCGACAATGTCCGCGGAATCTTTTTGCGGTGAAAGACCCTGCATGGGCCGGGCCATGGCGATAACCAGCATCGCCAGTCCGAACGCGCGCAGAAGGGCCGGCGCGCGGCGAAGGGCCGCCCGCTGATGCCCGCGAATGCGCCACAAGGTCTCGCCGGTAGAGATGTTCAGCGCACCCGGAGCGCGCACCATGCATTCCGCGATGCACAAGAACAACACGCCCAGCAGCAGTAGCAGGGCGCTTGGATACATCAAGGCGCTGAACGTAAATGCATTGAAGAGACTCATGCCGCGCGCGCCTCCCCGGTGGCCGGTGTGGGCACGGTCTCATCTACAAAGCGAAGGACCTCGGAGAAGCTCCGCTCCATGTCGCCGATGGTCGGCTCGAACATCGCGAACTTCACCCGGTCGCAGTGACGTAGGAAATGCCCCAGCAGCATTTGGTGATCCTCGCTCAACAGTCCACTGCTGGATGCTTCCGTGAGGAACTCGGGTGTCGTCCGTTCTGGCGCGTGCAACGTGAAGCGGTCTTCGATGTAGTGGCGCAGGATTGAAGATAACTCCACGTAATACGGCTGGTAGCGGCCCGCTTGCGGCCACTTCTTCGCGTCCAATTCGCGCAACCGCGCATATGCGATGTCCCACGGACTTGGCGGCGGCACCAGCCGCTTGACGAAACGCTTCTTGCGCAAATACCACAAGAGTGCGAACAAGACGGCCGCGGCGGCGAGCGCCGCGATGACCCACACCTCCCAGCGCTGCACGAGACTCCGTTCGATATCCGTCGGGCCCGCGTTGGGCACAAACTTCATCGCCTCGGCTTCTTCCGCCTCCGTAAGCTCCCTGATCTGGATCGCGGGAGCGGGGATCTGGATGCTCTCGGTCTTGTTCAAGGTAATCGTGACGGGTTCTATCGGATACACCCCGGCGAAGATGGGGTCCAGCACGTACGTTTGTGTGATGCGCTTACGCCCGCCGTCCAGCGGCTCTGTCGTGAATGCCGGTTCCCCATAGATGTCCAGCCCGCCGATCTTGCCCACCATCCGGGGAAGCTCAACTTCCATCCCTTCCGGTGCCTCGACCGCAATCGAGAACGCGGTTTGGCGGTGAAATGGAATGACAGGTGGATCCACGCTCACCCAGGCATCCACGCCCTCGGGAAGCGCGGACGCCGCGGCCAAGAGAAACAGAAGCGCGTTCATGGTGTTTGCGCCTCCGCGGGTTGCAGCCGGTCCGCATGAATGGCGACGCTCTCTTCCGTGAGAACTTGATCGATATAGGACCTTACGGCTTCCCGTTGACGCTGCGCCGCAAGCATCTGCGCGGCCTTTTCCTTCACCTGCTCAAAGGGCAGGGCCTGCGGAGCTCCGTTGGGCGTGAAGGACTTCTGCTCGCTTTCGTAGAAGTGCCGGATATCGTCTTCTGCAGGGGCCTCTGGCTCCTTCACCTGAGTCTGTAAAAGCTTCTCGACCAGAAGCGCATCCCGATGCGCCGTTATCGCCGCCTCAACATCCGGATCCTTTCCCAAACCGGCCCGAAATGCCCGGTCCACCAGCACGCGCTGCGTCATGAGACCCTTGATGAACTCCGCCTTCTTGTCCGCGGCCGCAAGGGAGGCCCTTGCCGATTCGGGCAGACGCGCGAGTTCCCGATCCAGATCGGCCTCGGTGAAGACCTGATTCCTGGCCTCAGCCAGAACCACTTCGCTGGCGTTTGCGGCCTTCGGATCCGCGCCCGAACGTTGGCGCACCTCGCGCGCCAACTGCCCCGGACGGCCCAACGCTTCGAGGCACACGACTATCTGTTTGTCGATCTCCGGTTTCAGATCGGAACCGGGGTTCAGCAGTTCGGATTGATACAGGTAGGCCAGAGCCTCTTCGAAAAGTCTGGCGTCCGAAGCCAGCTTCGCAAGCGAGTAGCACACGCGCGAACGCTCCGGGTCTGACAACGCCGCACACTCCAGATACGCCTCATACGCGTGCAATGCCTGCTCGGGAAGATTGCGCTCCTCCAATCGAATCGCGTACGAACGCCACTGCTCGGCAGTCAATCCACCACGGCTCGCCGGGGACACAGTCGAAGCTCCTCGCAGTGATTCTGCGGCCTTCATTCCCATCGCGCCCAGCGCTACCAGGCACACCGCCGCCAGAACACGCGGAAGCCACGCCATCCGCGCGTGATCGCAGGCGTAGGTGGCGCGAAAGCGGCGCAATCGTTCTGGCGTTTCTTCACTCATAAACCACTTCTAGGCGTACCTGCGCTCCCTCATCCGGAAGAAGCGGTAGATCTCTTCCACATAGGGCCGGTCGGTCCTCACGTGAATGGCGTCCACCCGGTTCCGCTGCAAGATGCGATCGCGTTCCGCCGCGCGGCGCCGCGCCTCCTTGGCGTATGCTTCGCGCACCGTCCGGTTGCTCGTGTCCACAAGCACCTCGCGGTCTGTCTCCGCGTCGCGCACGCACAGCAGGCCGACATCGGGCAACTCTTCCTCGCGCGGATCGGAAACCACTACGGCGATGAGATCGTGCCGGCGGCTCGCGACGCGCATCGGCACCTCGTAGCCGCTGGCCATGAAGTCCGACACCAGGAACGTGACCGCCCTGCGCTTCGTGATGCCATTGAGAAAATGCAGCGCTTCCGGAATGTTGGTCTTCTTCCCTTTGGGTTCGAAAAACAGGATTTCCCGGATGACGCGCAAGACATGCCGCCGCCCCTTGCTGGGTGGCACGTAGAGTTCCACCTCGCCCGTAAAGACGATGAGGCCCACCTTGTCATTATTCTTGATCGCGGAGATTGCGAGGACCGCGCAGAGTTCGGCCGCCAGTTCGTTCTTGAAACGCGATACGCTGCCGAAACGCCCCGACCCGCTCATGTCCACCAGCAGCATGACGGTCAATTCGCGTTCTTCGGCCAGCAGCTTCACATGCGGCACGCCGGTGCGCGCGGTTACGTTCCAGTCGATGAGGCGAATCTCGTCGCCGGGAACGTACTCCCGCACCTCCTTGAACTCCATGCCCTGGCCCTTGAACACACTCTCGTATTGCCCCGTGAGTATGTCGTTGACCATGTGGTTCGTGCGAATCTGGATCCGCCGAATCTCTTGCATGATTTCCTGAGGGATCATGGCGCGTTCTCCGTCCCCTCAGGGCACCGGTACCGTGTCCAGAATCATGCGGATGATGTCTTCGCTTGTCTTGTTCTCCGCTTCCGCTTCGTAGGTGATGATCACGCGATGCCGCAGCACGTCCATCGCCACCTGCTTGACATCATTCGGAAAGACGTTGCCTTCGCCCTGCAGGAAGGCCTGCGCGCGCGCGGCCTGCTGCAAGTAGATCGTGGCCCGCGGCGATGCCCCGTATTCGATCAGGTGCTTTACAGGCAGACCGAACACGTCAGGGTGTCGCGTCGCCTGCACGATGTCCACGATGTAGTTCTTCGCCTTGTCGTCAACATAGATATCGTTGACCACCTTGCGCGCATGGAGAATCTCGTGTTTCGTGACCACGGTGTCCACGCGGGGTTCCTGGAGCAGGTCCACGCGGTCCATGATTTCCCGCTCTTCCGCCTTCGTCGGGTAGTTCACGCGCAGCTTCAGCATGAAGCGATCCACCTGCGCTTCCGGCAAGGGGTAGGTGCCTTCCTGCTCGATAGGGTTCTGCGTGGCCAGGACCATGAAGGGCTCGTCCAATGGAAACGTCTGATCGCCAATCGTGACCTGCCGTTCCTGCATGGCTTCGAGCAGCGCACTCTGTACTTTGGCGGGGGCACGGTTGATCTCGTCGGCCAGGATGATATTGCCGAAGATCGGACCCTTCTTGGTGGTGAAATCACCGCTTTTGGGATTGTACACCAGCGTGCCGATAAGGTCGGCGGGCAGCAGGTCCGGCGTGAACTGAATCCGGCTGAAGGCGCATTGCATCGCCCTCGCAAGGGTCTTCACCGCGGTGGTCTTGGCGAGACCGGGCACACCCTCAATCAGCACATGGCCGTTCGCGAGTATTCCGACCAGCAGGCGGTCGATCATGTACTGCTGGCCCACCACCACGCGCGCGATCTCCGCCCGCAAGCGGTTGATGAACGGCGACTGGGCCTCGACGTTCCTTCGAATCGACTCAACCGACACACTCATCTCGTTTGACCCTCTCTACCCTTCGACGTTTGGCACACATTTCCCGCCATGGACGAACGGGCGCGGCTTGACCGGAGACGCCGCGGATGTGTCGCCAGACAGTGGCCTTGCACACCGATATTCCATCACCGCGCACACCCGAGCGCAAAGTGAAGTATGTCGAAATAGTACCATATGAAGACCTACGTGTCCCCCGTCTGCTGTTCCTGAGCAAGCCGCCGCTCAACTTCCCGGAAATCGCCCTCAATCTGGTCGTCATTGGGCTTCAGACCCCGGTAGCCGACATCATCCGCGCGGCGTTTCAGCGCTTGCGTCAACGGAGCCTCCGGGTTGATGCGGCGCGCCGCCGCGGCCAGTTCCCGGTAGACCCCGTACAGGTCGCCGTTCACGCGGTATTGTTTCGCCGCGTGTAGATGAGCGTGAATCTTGGGAAAATCCAGGATCTCCTTGGGAACGATTTCCGGGACGGGACGCCGGCGTTTGCGGTAGATGAATACCACCGCAAACGCCAGCAGGAGAAAAGACAAGGCCCCGAGGACACCGAAGAGCCAGGCAGGGGTTGTGTGGGGTTGCACCAGGAGAGGGAAAGGGTCTGCTCTGAGCTTGGGGGGAGCGTCAGGAGCATTAAGGTGCGTTGGGGTTTCTGGCTTCTCCGTTGAGTTAATGTCCTCGGGGCGCAAGTACGGTATGAGAATGGCGGGCACTTCG
>JADLGB010000228.1 GCA_020849535.1 Candidatus Hydrogenedentota bacterium | reverse complement strand
ATCTCAGATCTCAAATCGCTTTCCGAGAGTTGTTCGCGGCAGATCCGCGCTTGGGCGAACAGCCTGCAAAACACTGATATCAAAGGCCAACGTCACCTTACTGACGCCTCGCGCACCCGGTACGAACAAGTCAAGCGGCGAGAAGAGTTCGAGCAGCAAATTCAGGAGATCGTCCACAAGGCGCATCCGGAGATCTATGGCAAGCCGAGCGAAGAGGCGTGATACCAGGTATTCGGGGCGCGACGGACACCGTGTTTCGCTGCGGGGATAGGAATCTCGGCACGCAAGGATGGCGTCTGTCCCCTCCTGCGAAATAGAGAAAGGGGACCCGGATTGCCGCAGTCGGGTCCCCTCTCCTGTGCCGCGTCACTGGCGTGCGTCAAGCACCAGCGACAGGGAAGCGCTAGATACCGCCGGTCTTTCCGGCGTAGGCGTACACCACGGGTTCATTCGCCGCACCGTCTTCCGCGTTCCGCAGCGGCGGAACGGAGCCGTCGAGCACGGCGCGTTGAAACGGGGTCGGGCCTTGCCATCCGCCGCAAGACCACAAGAGGTCTTCTGAGCCGGATGGGGCCAAGGCGAGCGTTCCAGATAGTCCACCGGCGTCTGGCCCCTCCTCGAGATGTACTGCGCCCATCTCCGCGTACAAGCCAGAAACCGGTTCAGACAGCACCGCCGGCGCCGTGGACTGCGTGCCCCACGTGCTGACACCAAGCGCGACGGCGGCGGCCATCGCCACCTCTATCCAGAAGCGCCCTGACATAACCCCTGCCTCCCGAATTTCCGAGCAGCGAGAGTAGAAGGAGCAAGGGCTGTGCCTGATTGGGCCTTTGAGCCAACCTCCGATGCGTGTTTTGCCCAGAGGCAGGCTAACTCGCGTGCGTGCAGGCCCCTGGGGGATGTCAGGGCAGAAGGAATTCCTTGCCGCGCAGGGTGAATCGACATTCTCGAAATGGCGGATTTCTGTCAAATAGCTAGTTTTCTGGCGGTCAAAGTGTCGAGGCGGGTCCGAGGCCGCTCACCGCGGCGATGATGGCCTGCACCACCGCCTCGTGATTTTGGCCCGCGCAATCCACCTCGCAGTGGCGGTAGCGGCAGTACAGAGGCTGGCGCTCCTCGTACAGTTCTAGGAGGGTTTGCCCTTCTGCGCGCACGATGCCCCGGGCTTCGAGGTCGTGCACGCGCTGTTCAATCTGTTCGATGGGCAGCGAGAGATGGACGACGATGCCATGGTCGCGCAGGTGGCGCATGGCGGGTTCGCTGTAGACGGCGCTTCCGCCCGTGGCGATGACCACCCCGTGGCACTCCAGCCCGAGGAGGTACCGCTCTTCGATGGCGCGAAACGCGATCACGCCTTCGCGTTCGATGATATCGCGCAGGCGCCGGCCTTCGTGCGACTGGATAACGACGTCGGTGTCCAGGAAGCCGCGCGAAAGCTCCTTGGCCAGCAAGACCCCCGCCGTGCTTTTGCCTACGCCGGGCATGCCGATGAGGACCAGGTTCTTTCCGCCCGGGGCGAGATCCGCGTTACTCATCCGACACATCCGCCATGGCGGCATCCTCTTCGTCAAACAGCCTCAAGTACTCCTCCATCGGCGCATCGCCGCCGGCCATGGAATCCCGCCAAGTCCGCGACATCCAGGACAGGGCAAGCAAGCTGGCCGCCGCGAACGGCAGCGCGCCGCAGAGGATCCACCATTTCGACGCGGCGCCATCGAGCGACCATACGCGGGTCAGGCCAATACCGGCGTAGAGTCCGGCCAGCAGGAGTCCCGCCCAGAGGGCCGGAGACCAACGCCGCGAGGCCAGGGCCAGCAGCGCCAACCCGCTCGCGGCCATGAGGCACACAATTACGCACGTGAACTTCGACGGCTCGACAAGCGGCAACAGCGGGGTGAGGGCGGAGTCGTAGGCGAGGCGCACCAGCCACTTCCCGCTTTTGGGTCCCGTGCCGAAGACGATGCCCGTGCCGAGTGTCGTGACCACGCCGGAGAGCAAGGCTTCGCCCGCGCCGGCGCCCACGCCCAAGGCGACCGCGTTGGCGCACGAAACGCGCAGCGTGGAGAACGCGATTCCGGCGAGGAGAATGGCGAGGATCATGGCGATAGCGGACACCCCTCCGTTCACGCCGCTTTCAACGGCGAGAAACGAGACATAGGGCAACGAGTCTTCGAGCGAATCCCGCAGTGTCAGATGAAATGCCAGTGCTCCCAGGATTGTGAACAGAAAAGCCGCCGCGCGGACCGCGGCGCCCACGGCGAACCAGCGCCACGGCGCATCGGTCTGCCAGTGCCAGCCCAACAGGAAGGCCAGACCCACCACCATGAGCAACGGCCCCGACCAGTAGACTGATTTGAGGCGCGCCACCGGAGGCAGCTCCACCACCCGGACGCGCCACTCGCCGACGGCGTTCTCGGTTTCGATGAGCAACTGGTATTCGCCCGCCGCGCGCATTTGGGGCAATTGAACAAGGTCCTCGCTGAGCCGCGTGCCCCATGGCCGCTGATAGAGTTCCGCGCCGTCGGGAGCCAGGAGTCTGACCGCGCCCGACCCCGCCTTGAGCACCGCGCGCACTTCCAGCGCGTAGTTCACTTCCGGTTTGTCGATCCGGAGAGGATAAGTGGTGGTATCCGTAGCAGGCACGGGACCCAGCAGTCCGCCGTGCTCCCATCGGAGGGGACCCTCGACTGCGATGGCCCGACTGGCAAACATCAGAACAGCGGCAGCGAAACAGACAATCACTCTCACCAGAAAGCTCCTCAACGACCCTTCGACACCTTCAACCAGGCCTCAGGATAACATGGCAGGCTGCGTGAAGTCCGTCCCGGAATCGGCTATACTAACGTCCTTGGCTCAAGGCAAGGCAACTGAAGTAGGAATGGAGAAGGATCATGCCGACCGGGAAACGTTTCAAAATCGCGTGCATTGGAGCGGGAAACGTGGGCTCTACCGCAGCCCAATACTGCTTGGATATGGAGCTGGGCGACGTCGTGCTGACAGACGTCGTCGAGGGCATGCCGCAAGGCAAGGCCCTGGACCTGACGCAGGCAGGCCCAGTGCGTGGCTATAGCAACGCCGCCATCGGCACCAATGACTACAAGGACATCGAGGGCGCGGGCGTGTGTGTGATCACCGCGGGTCTGCCGCGCAAGCCGGGCATGAGCCGTCTGGACCTCCTGGAGAAGAACGGACGCATCATGTCCGACGTGTGCGAGAACATCGCGAAGTACGCGCCCGACAGTATCGTCATCGTGGTGACCAACCCACTCGATGTGATGTGCTACCTGGCGCTCAAGAAACTCGGCTTCCCCCCGAACCGGGTAATCGGCATGGCGGGGATCCTGGACAGTTCGCGCATGCGTACGTTCGTGGCGGATGAGCTTGGCGTCAGTATGGAGACCGTGGACACCATGGTCCTGGGCTCGCACGGCGACGACATGGTGCCGCTGCCCGAATACACCACGGTGTCGGGCATTCCGATCACGCAGTTGCTGCCCAAGGACCGTGTCGACGCCATCATGCAGCGCACCCGGAAAGGCGGCGGCGAGATCGTGGCCTTGCTCAAGACGGGCAGCGCGTACTACGCGCCCGGCGCGAGCGCGGCCCGCATGGTGGAATCGGTCCTGCGCGACGAGCACCAAGTGCTCCCCTGCGCCGCGTACCTGGACGGGCAATACGGCCTGAAAGACGTGTACGCGGGCGTTCCCTGCGTGTTGGGCAAGCGCGGCGTCGAGCGGATTCTCGAAATCAAGCTGACCGCCGAAGAGCAAGGGATGCTTGAGAAGTCCGCTCAGGAAGTGCAGTCGGGTATTGACGGTCTCAAGGAGCTCGGTATCCTCTAACCCAGGAGGAGGGAGTTGCCATGCGTAGTGCATTGATGGTGGTTGCGGGCGCGTTGTTCTGCGGGCTGGCCGCGTTGGCGCAACAGCCCCTAGGCGATGCCATGAACGACACCGCCATCACGGCTCGCATCGAAACCCTGTTTCTCGTGAGCGACCACCTGAGCCCGTTCAACATCAACACAACCACCGTCAACGGTGTGGTGACGCTGACGGGCAGCGTGGCGGACGAGGTGCAAAAGGACCTCGCCACGGACCTGGCGAAGTCGGTCGACGGGGTCAAGGATGTGGTCAACAACCTCACTGTGGTGGGCACCGTGGTGTCTGCAAAGCCGAAGCGGACCTGGCAGGATCGTGTCAACGACATCTCGCTGGCCGCGACCGTGCGCTCGAATCTGCTCTACAACAAGGAACTGAAAGGCCTGAAGATCGGCGTCAGCGCCGAAAGCGGAAACGTAACGCTGTTTGGCGTGGTCAACACCTTCTTCGAGAAAGACCGCATCGAGCAGATCGTGATGGAGACGCGGGGCGTCAACAAGGTGACCAACAACCTGACGGTCCATTCGGCCAGATCGGGTGACCCGGTGCGGGCCGCGACCCAGAAGGTCTCGGATGAGTGGGTCGCGAAGCGGGTCGCCACGGTCATTGCGTTGAACCGCCACATCAGCATGCGCAGCCTGAACGTGAAGGTGACGCAAGGCCTTTGCATCTTGACGGGGAGCGTCGACACGCAGGAGCAGCGCACGCTGGCGGAGACTCTGGCACTGAGCGTCAACGGCGTCGACAAGGTTCAGAACGATATCACCATCTACCAACGCCCGGAACCCGCCGCGTCGCCTTGAGCGGCCCGCCGCTGACCCGGGTGCGGGAGCGTGTGATGGCAATGACCCCCGAACGCAAGCAGGCCCTGGCCTTGGTGACGATCGTGGTTGTCACCTTTGGGGCTATCGTGCTGGCCTTTCTCGCGGGACGCGGCCAAGACACACTCATGGCCGCCGCGGGCGCCGCGAAACCGCTTTCCACGGACAAGCCCCGTGATATCACCATGCCCATCGCCCGCAGCGAGAATGCGACTTCGCCGGACTTCACACCGGAAGAGCTGGCGGATCGCTCCCGCCCCTCCAAGGAAACCACGATGCTCCTGCACGATAAGCGCTTGCGGGACGCCGTCGAAGAAGCCGTCAAGAACCGGCTTGCGCAAGAGGCCCTGTCGCAATCCGACCCTGCCCAAGGTGTGTCGATGGTGACCATGCACTTGGACACCCTCGAGACTGCCTCCGCGGCCGCCGAGGTGTATTCCGCGCTCGGGACACTCTATCTGCGGCTCGATCCTCCTGCCCTCGTGCAGGCCGCGGAAAGTCTGCGTGAGGCGCAGCGGTATGCCGAGGATCCCCAGGCTGCTCAGGAGGCCTTGCTCGCGGAGATCCGAATCCTGCAAAGCGAGAGTGGCTGGGAAAAGGCTGGGCCGCGATTGCGCGAGGCGTATCGCGAGTTACCCGAAGCCACGATCACGGGCCTGCAGTTGGCAGTTCTCTTCGGGAAGTGCCAGGAAGAGTCCGGCGATGTGTCTGGAGCGGAGCAGACGTATACACGCACCCTGGAACGGATCGTGTCTGCGAAGGACACACTGGGGAAGGAGGCAGACCCGATCTACCGGCAAGTTTGCCTGAATCTGGTGCGTCTCTACCGCGACGCGGGAAAGGACGATGCGGCCGAGTCCGTTTTGCGCACTATGCGCGCGCAACTTGAATCGATGCCTCCAGCCCTCAGATGACCTCACCCGATCCCTGGTCCCCCCCGCGCGCGGGCGCGTCTTGGAGTTCCTTGCGAAAGCGCTGAAAGTCGGCGCGCAGCGTTTGCTGCACGATTGCGAAGTCGCTGCTGTGGACGATGAAATTCGCACCCTCGCGGGCCCAGGCGATTTCAGGTTCAATCGCCTCGGAATAGTGGATTCCTATCCCAACGTGCGCGGCGCGCGCTTTCCGGATAATCGTACTGATCGCGTCCAGAAACACCGGGTTATCATATTGCTCCGGGATCCCCAGATTGATGGACAGGTCGTGGGGCCCCACCAAGAGGGCGTCCACGCCGGGCACCCGTAGAATATCGTCGAGTGCGTTCATCGCGGGGATGCTCTCAACGTTCACGACCATGACCCGGTCCGTGTTTCGCTGGACAAGGTAGTCCACGGTTTGAGGGTTCAAGGGGTCCGTGCCCGCGAGGAAACCACGCAGCCGTTCGCCTTTCAAGGGCCGGAGCTTTACCGCGCCGCGCAGGGCGATGACCTGCTCCACCGACTCCACGTAGGGCGCGATGACGCCGTGCGCTCCGCCGTCGAGCACCATGCACGCCCGGTAGGGGTCCGGCTCCGGAATGCGGACGATGGGGGCGATCCCGTGGGCATCAAAAGCCCGGCACATCCAGGAGAGCGTTTCCCGCGCCAGGGAGACGTGCTCCGTGTCGATGAAGGCGAAGTCCATGCCCACGCCCGCCAGCATGGGCGGCCAAGCCGGCGAGGGAGACAACACGCAGGTTCCATACACGCGCTGCCCCGCGCGCAACGCGGCGGCCAGTTCTTTTCCTTTCATGGCAAGGCTCCTCATGTTCCTGAACGCGGCCCGAATCTTCAGAACCCAATAGTACTTCATTCCGGTCGATCCGCCATACCCCCTCGACGTAGCCGGCGCTCTCAGGCTAGAATGGCATCTGAAAGGCATGATTTCGTCGGCGATCCATCTCGGGGAGGTCCACTCATGAATAGCCACTCTCATCATGTCCGTGCGATCGCGCTTTGGGGCGCACTGCTGGTGTTGTCGCTGCTGACGCTCCTCCCGCCGGGGCAGGCTTGGGCGGCCGCCGCGGCGGATGAAGACCCGGCGCGCTGGGAATCCGCCATTCAGGATTTCGAGAAGGAGGACGCGAAGGCGATGCCGCCGCAGGGCGCGGTGCTTTTCGTGGGTAGCTCCAGTATCCGCCTCTGGGATTTGGAGGCGTCGTTCCCGGACCTGGTCACGATCAAGCGGGGTTTCGGCGGATGTACGGTGGCGGATGTGCGCCACTTCACCGAGCGGATCGTGTTGCCGTACAAGCCGAAAACCATCGTTTTCTACGCGGGCGACAATGATATTGCGGGAGGCCAAGACGCGGGGGCGGTGTTCGATGCGTTTTCAGATTTTGTGGGAAAAGTCAGGAACGCTCTGCCGGATACCCGAATCCTATTCCTGTCGATCAAGCCCAGCAATGCGCGCTGGAAATTGTATCCCGAAATGCAGCAGGTGAACCAGAAGGTCCGGGAGCTGAACAAGACGGACAAACTCGTGGAACTCATCGACGTGGGAACGCCCATGCTTGGACCGGATGGACGCCCTCGAATCGACCTGCTGCGCAAGGATGGCCTTCACCTCAACGAGGAAGGGTACAAGCTCTGGACCGAGATTCTGAAGCCGCACCTGAAAGAGGAGATGAAAAAGGCCGCGTGAAGAGAGACAGGGGATGTGGTTCGCGACGGAGCTTCATCCCCCCGCCGATTGGCTCCACCGTGGGTGTCTGCCCCGAGGGGTCACGTGTACTGTTCTCACCCAAGAACAACGAATTTTCATCACAATCCGGTGGTGGCATGTACCGTAGGTTGCCCTATCGTGGAGCGATTGGAAACAAAGAAGAGGTGTTTCACCGGGAAGAAAATTCAGGATCTTCCCTCAAGAACCGACAGGGATATCCGCAATCCAAGTGGAACGTAGGCCTTCTCTAGCTCTACCTTCGCGTTCTTCGCGACTTCGCGGTTAAATCAATTCAGAATCCCGGGCGGAACGCCCGCGCCTCTTTCAAAACCTCTTTCTGAATCGGTGCAATCTGTGGACCTGTGCCGTTACTATGGAACCCCTTCAGGGTACTCGATATGGGTATCGGACCCAGGGTAGGCCTTCGCTGCGCTTCGGCCAACCCTGGGCTAAAAGTACCTTGGCCCTTCAGGCCACAAGAGGGATGTCGCATCACGCCGGGCGTCGGCGCTAGGCGTTCGTCGCAATTTCCAGTTGATACAATTGCGCAAAGGTCTTGGCCTGCCGCGCGAAGTCGCCGCAATACAGAACCGGATGTGGGCCTCCGTAGATCGTGCACACGTCGTCCACACCGTCCACCTTGACCAAGGCGCGCGTGGCGCAGCCGCCCGCAGGCGGGCACGTGGGTGAGCCGATCAGTTCCCCGGCCCAGGCGTCCAGTTTGTTCTCGCCAGAGTGGTACTTGCACACGGTGACGCGTTCACCCGCGGGCCAGATGACGTCCAGCGCCAGCGACTTCGGTAGTTGGTGGAAGAAGGGGCGAAGCGCATACGGTGCCTGCGCGTCTTCCGCGCCGTGCAGCCGCGTGAGGCAAGTGCAGTGCGACGCGAAGTACAGGTTTTGCTCGGTGTCAAATTCAGGATTGTGTTGGAAGCCACCCCGGCCGAAGAGGTTCGCGCCCAGCATCTGCGTGAGCGACGAATTGAGATCGTTTTCGCACCCACAAGGCACCAACGCTCCATTGTTCAGCGAGAAGCTCAAGCACGGCTTGCGGTGCTTCAGGAAGAGACACTCGATCGTAATCGCATCCGCCTCGTGTTGCTCCATCAATTGCAGCACGGTGGCGTGCGCGCGCACCGCGTCAAGAAACGCCGTTTCCTCCAGGTCCGACACCGACTGCGCTCCGGCCCGCACCGCGTCCGCCAGCGCGCGCATCTCGTCCGTCACCTGCGTCGCGTCAAAGCGGTCATTGAATTGCGCCGGTGGCACGCCGTGGATTGGCATATTGAAGAAGTCTTCGTGTTCATCCGCCTCGGCTTCGAGCTTGCCAGACACGCGCAGGAGTTTGCTCTGGCGCATGCGGACCTTCGTGTGCACGGCGCGCAGCCCGCGCT
>JADLGB010000227.1 GCA_020849535.1 Candidatus Hydrogenedentota bacterium | reverse complement strand
TGCGTGTTGCTGATATCGTTGGTGGAAGTGATGTAGTAGCTCCACTTGAACTCCCCTTCCTGTGAGGCGCGGAAATTCGTGAACCAGTAGTTGTTCATGACCCACGAATAGACGTGCGGCTTCTCCAAAGCCGCCATCTCCTGCCACTTCCCATAGTTCAAACCGCCAAACTGCACAAGAGGCGCCTCGCCGCTGCCGAAGATGATTTGGTTCTCGGATCCGCGGACTGTGATGAAGTTCTGGATCGTCTGCCAGTCGGAAGCGGAGCGCGGAATCTGATCCTTGCCAGGGCGGACCATGCCTCCTTGTGCTTCATACCACACTTCGGAACCCGCGAGTGCGAAAGGAAACGCCACATAGATCGCTTCCGGTTCCGTGACCGGCAGCTTGCGAACGGCGAAATGGATCTCGATACGCGGTTCCGTTTCGTAGAGGCGGACCTCTCCGCGTATGCCGTTGGCCGCATCGGTGCCGGCCAGCTCACCGTGGAACTGGACACTCTTCCATATGGGACCCACGCTTCCGGGCTCGAAGACAACATTAGCCATAGCGGTGTGCTCTATGCCCTCTTGGCCGGGCACGTCGCGACGCGGCAGTTGTTCGTGCACCACCTGGCCCAAATGCCATTCGGCCGTTTCGTCAACAAGCTGGTTCCCCGATTGCTTGTCCAGCAATTGCCTTATACCGCCGCTCGCGGAATCGAATTCGATCCGATAGAAGGCGTTCTCGAGCGCGGACGTATCCGCGTTCGCTACTGGTTGCGCGGCTGGCGGATCCGCGGACACTTCGATCCGGTACGACTTGTATCCCAACGGTGGCACGTTTGACACCCAGAGCGCCCAGTAGGTGCCTTCACTGCGGCTGCGAATCGCCTGCACGGGAATTGCCACACCCGTCTCGGGGTCGATGATCTGAACGAGCTTATCCGTGGGCATGATTTCGTGATCGATGAACACCTCGATCAGACCCGAGCGCGGCCAATTCAGGCTGTTGAACACTGCGATGGTCGGCACATTCGCGCGCGGCACGTAGGTCTGAAGCAAACCCAAGGCCTCCTCCCTCAGCATGCCGGCCTCCTTAACGGCATCCCATACGTACGACCCCTTCTCTCCCCATTGAACCATGGTGTTTTCCGCGAGGGGATCGCTGATGCTCTCCGCGGCGCCGTACGTGTGCTCGTCGTAGAAAAGGAGCATCTCCTCCACGCCTTGTATTCGTTCGGCAAGCGCGGGGGCTTGTTCGGCGCCGAGGAGAGACGCCATGGCCAAAAACGTCTCGCTGGTCTGCGCGGAGGTATGCGTGTGGCGGGCAGCGGCCGTTTCGCGGGCCGCCGAGCCAAAGCCGTCCGTCCACCAGTCGGGCCATGCCTGCCGGATCACGGGGAGTTCGGCCCCGTACCGCTCTTCAATGATGCGCATCGGCTCGCTCGCTGTGGCGCAGCGAAGTCTCGGCGATGCGTAGCGATCATTCCAGTCGCGGATCAGGGAAGAGGACTTCATCGCAGGCGGCGAGTTGTCCGTGTGGTATCCGCTGTACTGGAGGGAGACCACTTCAAAGGGATAGGAAAGACGCTGGAGTTGGACCAGGTAGTCCACAAGCCGCGATTCAACGGCATGGATATCGGTCTCGTGCAGTCTCAGATTGTTGCCGGTATGGTAGTGGTCCGCCCGGAATGCCATGATGCGATTGCCCGCCGGCGATTCCCACCAGAAGGCGGTGGGACGGTCGAACGGCAGCAGAGAGCGCGTCTTGTTAATCCCCATAGTCAGATACTTGACGCCGATCGGCGCGAAATAGTCCACGAGACACCAGCCCGCGCCGTTCACGTCGTTCTGCATGGCGAGGGTAACCGGCGCGCCGAGCTTGTCCTCGATTTCGCGAAGCGGCATCAACCCGGCAGCCAGGCCCGATTCCGTCGCGGTCTCGGCCATGTTCAGAAACATCCCCGCCACCTCGATCCGCCCTTCGGCCACACGCTTAGCCAACCGCTCCACCTGCTCGGGCGGACGGCGCTTCAGGTATTCGCGAACGGCCCATGACGTCTCACAGGTCCAGCGGAACTTCGCATCTTCGGGGAAACTGTCGGTGAGATCGCAATAGTCCAACGCGTAATCGATGTACCGCAAGTGTTCAGGCAGGATTTCGGTCTGGGGACGGGTATACCCGATGTCGGTGTGCACGTGCTGAACCAGATAGACGGTCCACCGCGGGGCGACGGTCAACTCCACGTCCATTTCGGTCAGCACCTTGTCGGCGGACAGTATCGTCACGTGGGCAGGACCGCCCATGGCGACGACGGGGGTGAGCAATTCAATGCGGTGTTCGCCTGCCGTAAGCTCTCCGGTCTTCAATTCGTAGGGCTTGTCCCACTCGTCTTTTGTTATGCGGCATACAAGCCCGCTCGCGCCGCCGGACGCAATCTCCCCGATGAGTACCTGGCGTTCGCCCTCGGGCGTCCTTCGGATGAGCGGTGTACTGGTGAGCGAGAAACCCGTGACCTCTCTGGCGAGGGGACGCAGCACCGAGACTCCGGACTGAACGCCGGCGACAGGTCCGCCCTCTGGCGCTTCGACGCGCAGGAGCAGTCCCCAGGCGCCACCGGATTGGTCCACCTTGGCCAGCACGCGGTTCTCTCCGGCAAGGAGCGTGACCGCGATTGAATCCTCTTCCGCGTCAACCGTTCGGCCCACGTGATGGTCGTGGACCAGCGCGCCGTTGAGCCATATCCGGACACCGTCGTTGCTTCTCACTTTGAATGCGGCTTGCCGCTCGGCATCGCTTGTCAGCGAGCAGAAGGCATAGGCCGCGCCGGAGAAGTCCGGGGGCGTCGCGAAGATCCGTGCGTAATCCAGGAGGCCTTGGGAGTTGCTGAAGACGGTCTTCCAGGGTATCACCTGGCCTTCCACCTGGAAGACATCATCTTCCACCGGGGCCGCAGCACCCTCGCCACCCAGGTAGTCCTGGAAATACCCGATGCAATTCTCGCCATGTCCCATGACCCCCGGCATCACGATAGGCCCGGCAATCGTCCAGGCGACAATCGACCCGTTGTCACGCAGGGGGAAGGTTTCTGGAGTGCCCGCCCACGCCGGTAGAACGGTAACGAGAAAGAACGCTGACAATACCCTCATGGTCTCCCCCCTTGGGCCGGAAACCAGCCCCGTGATCTCTGGTTCACGCCGCGCCGCTTCGGACGCACCCGCCTACCCGTCCGGGCAAGACTGCGTGCACCTAGCTGCGCCTCACGCGGTTCTCCGAAGCAGAACAGCTGGCCACGACGATCTCACGTGCGTTCCTCAACTCCGTGCACGCCTCGGGCCATACGCGTGTAGGAATCTCATGGATGCGCCTCATGTCTCCATTCTCGCAAAGATGCGGCGGCAAAGTCACTCCGCCCATGGGCATCGGCCCGAAACGCCGGACGGGAACTCACGGGCGGCAAGCGATGTTTGGGTCCATGCTTCAGCCTTCTCCACAACGCGCCGAACTGCAAGCGCTTGGGCGGATTGTGCAAGGGGTCGGCCCCAAGCGACGCGGCCGATTTGGCAGTAGCCGAGACGGCAACGGCTAACGCGTCGCGTTTACATCTCCTGCAGCAGCAATACTCGCTGTTTCCAACCCCCTGACCGCATGTCGCAGTGGCTGATATCCTCCCTCTTGACAAGTTCCATCAAGTGTATTAAACTTTTAAGACATTAAGGCTATGACGCAGGGAGATGCAGACGATGGAATTCCACCTCGCTTCCGATGACGGCACACCCATCTACCGTCAAATCATGAGCCAAGTTCAACATATGATTGCCTCTGGGCGATTGCGCCCGGGAGACCAGATGCCATCGGTGCGCGCCCTGGCGAGCCAACTGCTCGTCAATCCGAATACTGTTGGGAGGGCCTACAAGGACCTCGAAGCGATGGGGTTGATCGAGCCGCGCCAGGGATCGGGAACCATCGTTGCGGAAGGTGGCTCTCCGCTCGCGCGGAGTGAGAAGCGCCGAATCATCATCGGCCGCATCGATGCTCTGCTGGTGGAAGCCCGCCAACTTGGATTCTCGATCGAGGAAGTCAAGAGTCTCATGGACAAACGTGATGCGGCCATGGGATCAAAACGAACTGCATGAGGGCGGCCAGAAGGCGACGCATGGACACAATCATTGAGATCTCTCAACTGGATCGACGATACGGATCCGTGACTGCACTGGATAGTATTTCACTGACAGTACCCCAGGCCGGCGTGTTCGGTCTCGTGGGGGAGAACGGCGCGGGCAAGACGACCCTGATACACCATATCCTGGGTCTACTGCGCGCACAGCGAGGTGTCGTTCGCGTCTTTGGGCTCGATCCGGTGGCCGAACCGGCGCGCGTGCTGGGCCGTGTTGGCGTCGTTACTGAGGACAGGGACCTGCCCGCTTGGATGCGTGTGGACGAACTCATGCGATTCACCCGAACGTTCTATCCGTCGTGGGACGACGCATACGCGGAAGAACTCCGCAAGACTTTCGGTTTGGATGCGAGCGCCCGGATAGGCACCTTATCCCAAGGGCAACTGGCCAAGACAAGCCTCCTCGTGGCGCTGGCTCATCGTCCCGAGCTACTTGTACTCGACGAACCGTCGTCAGGGTTGGACCCTGTCGTTCGCAGGGACATTCTCGAGGCCATCGTGCTCACGGTGGCCGAGTCAGGCCGTACCGTCTTTTTCTCTTCCCATTTGCTCGATGAAGTGGAACGAGTGTCCGATCGCGTGGCCATGATGAAGTCGGGGCGTCTTGTGCTCAATGCTCCCACAGATGCATTGAAGAGCGCCCACCACCGGTTAATTGTCCGGGCCCGGACGAAACAGGATGCTCCTCCGAACATTCCGGGGACCCTTTCATGCCGGGGGCAGGATCCTGAGTGGACGCTCCTGTGTGTCGGCGAACTGGATCGTCTTGCGCACACGGCCCAAGGATGTGGCTTGGACATCATTCTAAGCGAGACGCCCTCCCTAAACGAGATATTCGTGGCACGCTGCGCGTTACCTGCCGTTGCGCAAGAGCGCTTCACTATGTCCGTTTCCCAAGAGGCATGAAGAGCATGTTTCCAAGCAGAGGACTTGTCTGGGCGGAATGGCAACGAGTACGCAAGGCCTTAGGAGTTGGACTGGCGCTGCAGGTCGCTGCCATCGCCTTCATTCTGTGGCGACGACTTACTGCCGATGGCGTCCCCGTTTCGGACAGTGTGACGCTGGGTTCCTTTGCAGTCGCTGTATACCTCATCGCCGTGCTTCTCCTGGCGCAAAGCACGCCGCGCGAAATGCAGTTTGCAATACCCAAGCGCTACTATCTTCTGCCCATCGGAACAGCTCAGCTCGTATTCTGGTTATTCACGTTTCGCTTGCTAGCCGTACTTGTCGCGGCTGGACTGGTGACCGCCGGCAAGGTATTGGCGAGAGCGGAATCTCAAGCATGGCTGATGCCGCTGCTTGGATTTGCAGTCGCCTTCGCCGTGTTGCAGACACTCGTTTGGGTGGCGCCATGGGCCGGTCAATGGGTTACATACACAATCTCCCTGCTGGTGCTCGGCCCAGTCGCCGCATTCATTCACACCCGTTACGGGGTCTTACTGCCGGATCAGACCCTGCATGGAATCCTACTGTCCATAGTGTGCGTCTGCGCTTCCTATATCGTGTCTTGTCTTGCGATTCGCTCACTTCGGAGCAGTGGGCAGGCGCGCAGCCGATTCGCCAGGGTACCGCTTCTGACCGCCGCTGTTCGTCCGGGTCGCTCGCACCGCTTCACCTACCCGGCACTGGCCCTGTCTTGGTTCGAATGGCGGGACACGAGTTCGAGTGTGACGGTCTTCTTCGCGGGTCTCCTTCTGGCCATGACCAGCTTGCTTCACATCGGCAGTTGTCTGGAGGCAATTGGTGGTGGCGAAGCGGATTTCCAACGTCAATGGATGAATGGGTTCTTCCTGCTTCTGTCGGTGGCGGTTCTTGCACGACTCTGGATGGGAACGCGGCGAGTACTGTATACGCGCCGACTCCCGGACGGGTATCTTCACAGACTTCCCCTTGGTGATGCGGGCCTGGCACAGCGGAAGATCGTGAACGCGGCAATCGCGGTTCTGACATGGTCCGCCGTTTTGGTGGCGGGCACGATAACACTATCGGCATTGGCCCAGTGGATCAGCTCTCCTTCCGTAGCATCGGTCCTGCCGGCAGAACCCATGTGGGCTTTTCTGCCAATCCTGCTGGTATCCACGTGGGTCGCCTACTGGCAGGGCGGGCTGGTTCTCTTGGCCACCATGGGATTCCTTTCCCTGACGTGGATGCTGAAGGAGTTCGCGCCGGCGGCGGTCCCCGATGGCAGCGCTTCCACGGGAATGGGCCTGTTAGCTGCCACCAGTCTATGCGCGGCCTTCACAGTACGTTCGTTCCTGAGAGCGTGGAGGTCTTGCCCGCTTACTGTGCGCGATCTTTGTCTCTGCGCGGCTGCACTCGCCGCCATTTGTCTGGCGTGCACGTATCTATTCCGGGCCTGTGGCTTTCTCGAAGCCTTCACGGACTTCGATCTCTGGCTTTTCAGCGGAGCATTGTCACTACTCGCGGTGAGCCCGTTTGCCGCGGCGCCTTCCGCCGCCTGCCGCGCTCGTCATCGCTAACCCGGGCGCTTCACCGCCGCCCGCGAGGCCGGCCACGGCGCGTTGCTCCTCGGTCTAACTGTGAAGGGAAACACTATGATGAAGCACAGGCTCCCTCGAATTCTCGGTACAATAGCTGGATTGGTATGCACGCTCGGGGCGGTCGCCGGGCCGGTCAGCGCCGAGCCTCCAGCACTTCCTGCATTTACGGGTACGATAATCTCGTTCGATATGAATGCGCAGACGGGCCGTCTTGCGCTTCTGTCTTCTTCATGGCGCGATGGACTTCGAATCGAGATTCTGGACAGCCGCACGGGAGAACGGCTTGGTGGCGTCCCATCCAATCTCGCACCTACGACACCGCGCTTCTCGCCTGACGGAGAAGCGCTTCTGTTTGTGGATGCTGTTGGCACTCTGCACAAGTTGGATCTCCGCACCCAAACGATCGCCCACATCCTCACGGACGCCGCATTCGAAACAGTCTTTCCCAGTTGGGACCCGGCAGGCACTTCGATTGTCTACTACCAAAGGCCGCGGAATCGTGCCGCCGGCATGTCCTCCCATTTGCACACTCTAGAGGTCGCCACGTCGCACACGGAACAACTTACTGACGATTCCGCCGCTCTCGACATTACCCCGGTCTGGTCGCCCGACGGCCGGTACATTTTGTTCCAACGAATACGTGGCACTGCACCACGGCGGACCCATGCCGCGTGTCTCGTCGGCAGCCACGGCGGCGGAGTGCTTCCACTGCTTCCTGATTCAGCCGGTGAGAGTGTGGTGAGCAGGTATCAGTGGTCACCGGATGGCAAGGGTATTCTCGTCATGAAGCAACAGCCGAGCGAAGACTCCAAACCTGGTGTAGGTTCCTTGTCCATGGTGAACGTTGACGACCAGACGATCCGCTGGTCCATTGAGCACGAAGGGCTTGAGGATGCCGCCTGTTTTCCTGATGGTTCCGGGCTGCTTGGCATCACCAAGAGCGCCCTTCTCTGGATTGACAAGGAAGACGGCCAAATCAAGTCACGCTTCAGTCTGGAGGACTCGGGCCCGTGCAGGCAGGAGGTGACTGGGCCTGCGGTTGGATTTGAGAAGGAGGGGCAAGCCGTTGTCTACCTCAACGAAAACGGAGCGCTTTACCGCGTTCACGGGGACGGCTCAAGCGTGCTGCTCGCGGCGTCCTCTCCCGAACCACTGCCTCACTTCAATGAGGAGGAGTACACGATCGAGTCACAAGATGGGTTCTCCGTGCCGGTGAAACGGTACGTACCGTCCGATCCGAAGCCCGCAGCCGTGATGTTGGTCGTCGGGGGCCCCGGCGCACCCGTCGACCCCACGCTCGATCCTCTCCTGCCCCTCCTGCTCGAGGCGCATTACGAAGTGCTCGCACCGGTCTACCGGGGCTGCAGTGGCTATGGTCCCGGGCACCTCGCCGCAAGCAGAGGCGAGTGGGGGCGTGCGGATGTGCGGGATGTCGTGGCGGCGGGAAGAGACTGGAAACAACGCTTTGGCGATGGCCGGGCACTCGTGCTTGCCGGATACAGTTACGGCGGCTATCTCACCTTCTTGTCTCTAGCACACGACGACGCACCATGGGACGCGGGAGTGACTCTGTGGACCATGGCCAGTCTCCAACAGCCGCTTCTCGGTATGATCGAAGCGGGCTTGCCAACCGAGAGCGATGCCCGAAAACGGGCACTCGCAGAACGGTCTCCAATCGAACAAGCGGCGCTCATAAGACGGCCTGTGCTGCTTCTGCAGGGAGCGCTCGACGGAGCCGCCACCATGGATGAGGTCCAGTTACTGCATGAGAAGATTCTTCGTAGCGAACTCATAGTCTACGACAACGACGGCCACGGCCTCTTTCTGAACCGGGCCGACATGCTCGACCGGCTTACCACCTTCATTGACAGCATGTCACCCGGCAACGAGAAAGTGCTCTCTCCCCCGCAGTGAGGGCGGGGGCGCAGAATCTTCTGCTCTAGGAAGATGTATAGGCATGCAGTATTTCCGCGAGCCGCGATTGCCGCGCGGCATCTATGCGGGCGGAAGTCCGGGCACCCAGATCCTGGGCCTGCTCCCGGGCGAGTTGGGTGGCGTCTTTGCTTCCGCGGGTTTCCCACAGCGCGCGCGGCCCGCGGACGGCGACTCGCGGCGTGAAGAACTCGTTGCCGTGAAGGCGCTCGAGCGTGTGATACGCGGTGAGGTATCCGGTGCCGCGGGGGCCGATCTCCTTGACGAGGTCCTTGGCGATGGTGGCATCGTTTACCTCGATGCCCTCGGCGATACGGCGTGACATGGCAGCGATTTCCTCATCCATGACGAGCTGCTCGTGGCTGCACGTCATGCCGGTCGCGAACATACCGCAGTTGACGATGAGATCGTTTCCGGCCGCAACGGCGCAGAAGGTGCTGAAGGTCTTCTCCCATGCGTTCTGCTCGTCGTGGGCGTGGTTGTCGGAGTTTGGGGCGGTGGTGTGCGAGGGCACCCGGTAGAAGCGGGCGAGCTGCGCGCCGGCGACGCGGCAGATGGAGGTTTCCGCCGAGCCCACAAGGGCGTAGCCATTCCGCATGTCGGTCGTGGTCCATGAATTGGCATACATGACTTTGGCACACGGCTGAAGCAATTGGCTGATTACCAATCCGGACAGCCACTCCGCGTTGTTCACGGTGAGCAGACCCGCCAGCGTGTATGGCGCGGTGACGCCGGCATTGGGCTCGGGCAAAATGGCAAGAGGCACACCGGACTTCACCGTATCCTCAATCCCCTCGAGCACCGGCCCCTCCCAATACAAGGGGCTCGTGGGTGAGAACTGGCAGATCCCGTAGGGCTGTTGCCTCAAGTCGCCGGGGACGGCCGCTTCGAGCATCCCTATCACCGCACGGTTCACGGCGGCGTTGTCTGTCGAGTAGAAGATGGGCTTTCGGCTGTTCTCGATGCATGCCTTGACGGCATAGAGCAGCGATGCCTGCGGGACGGGCACATCCTGCGGCATGACCGGGATGCCGATCATGTCGATTCCCGGCAGTTCCTCGCAGATGCGCGCGAACTGCTCGACATCGGCCACGGTTGAGTTGCGCGTCACTCCCGTGCGGGGATCCACCCAAAACACAGCGTTATGGCCTGCCGCGATCTTCGGCGTCCCGCCGCCGAGCGTGAAGGCAAAATGTCCCTCGCGATCGAAGATGTCGAACTGATGGGGGGCATGGCTCAGGGCGTCCTCAACACAGGTTCGAGGGAATCGCACGAGTTGACCTTCGCGATCCACGGGGAGACCCAACCGCCCGAGGAAGTCAAGCGTTTGTGGACGAAGCACCCTGACACCGCACGTTTGAAGGATGTCCAGGGAGGCGTCATGAATTCTTTCGATCTCGATTTCGGACAGAACACTCAAATTCGCCAGTTGCATGTTGGTATCCCCGATTACGAGTCGCCACTCATCCCAGGCCGATCGCGCGCCGCGACTGCAATTACCAGAAGACGGCGTAGATCGCCGCATAAAGACTTCCCAGAAGGAGCCACCAGAATCCCACACGGCGGTACCACACGGCGTTGGCTGCCGCCTGCTCCGGAGGCAGTTTGAGCATCGCGAAGGTCCATTGCATGCTCCGGGCTTCTTCGCGCGCGACGGGCGGCGTGACAAGACTCACAGCTACCATCAGCACCACGCAGAAGAGGAATGTCAGCCCCCCAAAGACCAATATGGACATGGGAAGAAAGTGGTAGACCTGTTGGAGGTAGGGAATGAGCATCAGCGGGAATGACATGGCCATGGTGACCGTGGCGGCGCTGCTGGTCGCGCGGCGCCACAGCACGCCCACCAAGAAGACGGCTACGGTGGGCCCGGCCAGAAGCACCCACACGTCCTGGCAATAGGCGAAGATGTGTTTCCACATCCCAACGAGGGGCACGCAGCCCAGCGCGACCAGCATGGCGGTGAGCCCGGCATAACGGCCCACACGGATTAGCTTCTCCTGCGTGGCCTTCTTGTCGAGGAACCGCTGATAGATATCGATGGTGAAAACCGTCGCCGTGGAATTCAGTAGGGAGGATATCGTTGACATGATAGCGCTGACGAGAGCGGCCAGGATGACTCCCTGCAGGCTGACCGGAACGAGCGTCAGTACGAGGTAGGGATAGGCCGTATTGGGATCTTCGAGGTTGGGGTTCAATGCATAGGCGATCATCCCGGGGAAGGACACCGCGAGCGCCAGGACCAGTCCCAGCACGCCGCAGAACAACATGCCCATCTTGGCGTGCCACTCATCCTTCGCACCCAGGCAACGCTGGTTGATGAACTGATTCGTGCAGTAATACCAGACGTTCGTGACGAGGGCCAGCACCAGCATGGAGGTCCACGGCAGTTCAGGGTGATCGGCGGGGAGCATGAGATGGGCCCGGTCGCCGGTTCCGAGTATGGCAGACCAACCGCCTTCGACGTGTGTAACGCCAAGCACGAAAATCAGGATGCCGCCCAGGAGCAGTATCACGCACTGAAACACGTCCGTCCACACCACCGACGACAGGCCGCCGTACAGGGTGTATGCCGTGGTTACTACGGCGAGCAGGAGAACGCCGGCCATGAGCGGCATGCCGAAGATGTGCTCCAAGGCGAGGCCGCCTGAGTAAAGGACAAGCGCAAGGTTCACGGCCGCGTAACTGATGATGGTGAGCAGGGCAAGAATCGTGCGTGACCCAGGCCCGAAGCGCCGCTCGAGAAATTCTGGCATCGTGGTCACGCGCCGCCGAATAAAGAAGGGTGTGAACACCCAGATCAGCACGGTGAGCGCGGGAAAGATGAGCCACTCCCAGTTGGCAACGGCCAGTCCGTAAGTGTAAGCAAACCCCACCTCGCCAATGAACTGCTCGGTGCTGATGCTGCTGGCCACCATGGACAAGCCGACGGCATACCATGGCAAGCGCGAGCCTGCCAGGAAGTAGTCGTGCGTGGTCTTCGTTTCACGCCGTCCCGCTACGAATCCGATGACTGCGACGGCCACCAGGTAGACCACCATGATGACCGCATCGAGCGTCCCCAGTTTCACGTTGATATCCCCCTGATGGCGGTGGAGGTGTCAGGTGCGCCTCCCGCGACATTGTGTCCCCGCAGGGCAGTATGATACACGGTCCGTTCTGCGAACTGCCCCATTCCTCCTCGATCGACGCCAGGCACGCTCTCCGCCCATTGCTGGTAGAGTGCGGACGCGACGTAGACGGTCTTGGAGATAGCTTCTCTTGAGGCAATGCGGCAAGCCCGCGTCAACCTCTTGGCTTGCGGAAAGATGGTACCTCTGAATTGCCTCCCTGGCAAATAGGAAGGCACTACGATCTCGTCCGTGCACGAGGCTGCATTGACAACGGTGCGAAGGAGATGCAGAGTAAGAGGTCCCCCTGGAACACGGGGAAATCCTCTGTGGCCGGCGGACAATAGCACGGAGAGGAGGCGTTCATGTGGAGAGTGTTGTCAGTTGGTGTGTCGATGTCGCTCGTATGCTTGGCGGTACATGCCGCTGAAGCGGGCCCTATCGCGATCGAGAACGACTATGCCCGTTACGAGTTCAGTTCGGGCGGCACCGTGCTTCAACTGACCGATAAGGCCACGGGAACGGGATATGCCAAGCCGGACGCGCCCCTCGCAGAGGTGAAACTGGGCGGACAGATGGTTCCGGTGTCGGGGCTCACGTATGAGGGCGGACGCCTCGTCATGCACTTCGCGGGGCCAGCGGAGGCCAGCGTCACATTGGGGGTGAACGTCCAACCGCATTACGTGGTAGTCGAGGTCTTGGAGGCGACGCCCGGCATCGAGGAGCTGGCGTTTGTGAACGTACCGACGACCCTGGCCGGTACCCTGCAGGATCCATTCACATGCTGTGCACTCGCCCTGAACCTACAGACAAACGTCGCGGAAGTACCGGGACCCATGAAGGGCCTTCGTGCACTGTGCTATCCGCGTTTCGGAATGCAGGGTGCCAAGGTGGCGTTGCTGGCGTGTCCCCAAGCCGAACTGCGCAATGTAATGAAGGAGGCCATCACGGCGGCGGTGGACGCGGGCGATGAAATCCCGCGCACAAACATCGGGGGGCCGTGGGCGCTCGACGGCGAGGTCAATCGGGGCTCGTATATCTTCGACTTCGGGTATATCACCGAGGAGACGGTGGATAAGTGGATCGCCTTCGCCAAGGAAGTCGGCATCACCCAAATCGATTTCCATACCGGCGAATCGCTTCGCTTTGGCGACTGTCTGCCCAATCCAAAGCTGTTTCCGAACGGCCGCGCCAGCGTGAAGGCCGTCCTGGACAAACTGCACGCCGCGGGTATGTCAGCGGGACTCCATACCTATGCGTTCTTCCTGGCCAAGAACACGCCCTACGTCACCCCCGTGCCTGACCCGCGCCTAGGTAAGATGGCCACGTTCACGCTTGCGGAGGCCATCGCGGCGGACACCCCCGAGGCGCCCGTCACGGAATCGACCGCCAACGTCTCCACCATCACGGGCTTCTTCGTGCACAACAGCGTGACGCTTCAGATCGATGACGAACTCATCACCTTCACGGGCGCGACGAAAGAAGCCCCTTTCACGTTCACCGGATGCACGCGCGGCGCACTCGGCACCAAGGCAGCCGCACACGCCACGGGCGCGAAAGTGTATCAACTCAAGGAGTGCTTTGGTCTGTTCACACCGGACGCGGACTCGACGCTGTTGGCTGAAATCGCCGCGAACCAGGCCGACACCTACAACGAATGCGGATTCGACATGATGTACCTCGACGCTCTGGACGGCGAGGCGATCCTGGGCGGGGCCGAGAACGCCTGGCACTACGGATCGAAATATGTATTCGAAATCGCAAAGCGCCTCAACAAACCCGCGCTATTCGAGATGAGCACGTTCCATCACCACCTATGGTACGTGCGCGGGCGCATGGGGGCATGGGATCATCCCACGCGCTGGCACAAGCGCTTCATCGATATCCATAGCGCCGCCAACAACGAGGCGGCCGGAATGTTCCTGCCTATGAACCTCGGATGGTGGGCCGTCAAGTCCGGTGGGGATATTCAGGTCGAGCCGACGTTCCCCGACGACATCGAGTATTTGATGGGCAAATGTCTCGCCAACGACAATAGCATCTCCTTGATGGGCATGACGCCCGAAACGCTGGCCACTGTGCCCTTTCACCAGCGCCTCGCCCCCATCTTCCGGCAATACGAGGAACTGCGTCTCAGCCGCTACTTCCCGGAGTCCATCCGCGCACGCCTGCGGGCACCCGGCGAAGAGTTCACGCTTGAGCAAACAGACGGCAAGTGGCGGTTCCGGCCCGTCCGGTACGAGCGGCACAAGGTCCAGGGCATGGATGGGTGGAGCAACCAGTGGACCACCGAGAACCGCTTCGACGCGCAGCCGCTGGCGATGCGTATCGAGGCGCTTATGGCCGTCACGCCCTATGATTCCCCGGAAGCCATGGTCCTTGAGGATTTTGCCAAGCCGGACGCCTTCACCACGCATGAGAATCAGACTGGTGCGACATCGGAACTCGCAAATGCCACGGAGAATGTGAAGTCTGGAAACTTGAGCGGCCTATTCACCGCGTCGAGCGATCGCCCAGAACCCGATGGCGCGTGGACCAAGATCGGCCGCACCTTCGCGCCGCCGCTCAACATCGCCCAGAAACAGGGGCTCGGCGTGTGGGTGCACGGCGATGGCCAGGGTGAACTTCTGAACGTGCAGTTGCGCAGTCCGCTGCACACGACCTCTCTGGGTTATGGAGACCACTATGTGAAGGTGGACTTTACCGGGTGGCGCTACTTCGAACTGGTCGAACCCGAAGGCGGACATATCGATGATTTCGCATGGCCATACCGGGGTCACGCCTATGCCATCTACCGCGAGAATGTGGACTACAACCAAGTCGAAACCGTATCACTCTGGTACAACCTGTTGCCTCAGGGTGCGAAAGTGGCCTGTCATCTCAGCCCAATCAAAGCACTGCCATTGACCAAGGCGAAGCTTGTGAACCCGAAGATCACGCTTGGCGGCCAAACGATCGTGTTCCCGGTCGAAATCGAAAGCGCCAGTTACCTCGAGTTCCGCGCGATGGACGACTGCAAACTCTACGGCAGCGATGGAGCGCTCCTGGCCGAAGTTAAACCCGAAGGCAGTGTCCCACAGCTTGCGCCCGGCGCGAATCCAATTGAGATCGAATGTGCGACTGACAGCGGAGCCAATCCGAGGGCGTATGTGACCGTGATAACAAAGGGCGTAGCGCTGGAGTGATTCGGGATCGACTGGCGGATAGCGACCGCGGTGAAATTCCGGCACGGCAAGGAATGCGTGGGTTGTGACTGATACCACGGCAGCTTGAGCTGTCGCTACAAGCTCTCCAGCCAGCCGTCCTTGAGCTTGGCGCCGTACACTTGTGGGTGGCCATTGCGGCGCGCGCCGAAGATCAGCCATTGGTTGTCTGCGGTCAGGTACGGGTGCGTGTGACTCCATTGCTTGCCATCGGATTCCGTTCGGCTGAAGCAGGCGCGCTGACAGCGCCCGGATTCAAAGCTGCCGATATAGATGGGGGTGCCTTCCTCGCCTACATCCCCAATCCAGAACTTCCCATCGCGGGATACGCTGACATGCATGAAGTGCTTGCCCATATAGACGAGCCTGGGTCTTTCGTCGCCCACCTTACCGCGCCAGATGTTGCCGTTCAGTTCTTTATCAACGGCGGTGGAGAAGAAGATCTCGCTGCTCGTGCCAATCCAGGCTTCGTGACCGGTAGGGCGCAAGGTATAGGGTTGGTCCGCGGGGAAGGACCTTTCGGTGCCGTTGACCTCCAACTCGCTGAGCAACACGACCTTCACGTCCGGCATCTGATTCAACTGGATCAACACCCGGTTGCGCCCATCGCGGGAGAACTGCTCGTGCTTGGCGTGATAACCCGCTTTGTTCAGCAACACGCTCCATTGATTCGTGTTCAAATCGAGCAGGTGCACCTGAGACGGACCACCATCTGGCGGCGCCACGCTCACGGCGTAATAGCGGTGATCGGGGGAAACCGTGCCGTAGCTGTAGCTGCCGCGCTCCGCCGGAAGCTCTGCCACATTCTCCACTTCGAGGCTCAGGTAGTTGCAGCGCCGCAGCGTGTTCTTGCCCTCAACCGGCTGGGCGTAATACAGCCACTCGCCCCACGCGTGGAAGGCGGGAAACGGCGGATTCCCGGAAAGGACTTCGTAATTCGAGCCATCCTGCAGATCCAGAATGTTGATGCCGCCGGGCATGCTTTCTGAAGGATAGTAGCGGATGGCGATGCGCCGGCCAGTGGCATCGCCATACGGTTGCTCGCCATAGATGTTGTCGGCGGGCCGATCGTCTGCGCCCAGCAAATAGACCTCCGCCCCACTCTCCGCATCCACCTCCAAGGGCAAACCGGGGAAACCGGTGGGCTGGGCATATACCGCCGGGGACACGATAAACAAGACAAGAGACAAGTATCGGTTGGCGAACACGAAAGACACCCTCCATGTTGCGTTCATGTGGACGTTCCACGGCTATCGCGGAAGCACTTTCTGATCGGTAGGGATCCGTATGATGCTTCCAGAAACAAAACGCGCCTCCTCGGAACAGAGATACGCAACGGCCTCGGCGATGTCGTGACAGGTCACGTTGGCGCGTTGCCGCCACGCCGCATCATCACCCCGGGCCGCTTCCAAGGCAGCCTCGAAGGTCATGTGCTCCGTCAGACCCGGCTCGACGCAGTTCACCGTGATGCCGGAGTCAAACTCCTGCAATCCCCAAGCGGTGGCCATCCAGGAACGGACCGCCTTCCCCAAGCAATAATCAGGGGCCCGTTGTGCCATGGTTTGAAGCCGGAGGGCCCCATCCATGCTGATATGAATGATCCGTCCCCAGCGGCGTTGGCGCATATCCGGCAGGACACTTCTGAGCAACAGGAATGTGGCATCGACCTCAGCGGCCAGCACCTTTCGCCAATGATCGAAGTCGATCTCGGTGAGGTCTCTGACGGTCCAATCTCCTCCGGCGTTATTCACAAGGATATCGATGGGCCCAAAGGAATTCTGGGCGGCACGGACGAGTGCGACGACATCTTGTTCGCTCGTTGTGTTGGCTTCCACGACAATAGCCTGACCGCCCAACTCGCGAATGGCAGCGGCGACCCGGCCGGCCTCTTCCTGCACTTCCACGCCAGTTCGGTGCGTGCCGTAATTCAGAATGATATTTGCCCCTTCACGGCCCAACCGCAATGCCGTGCTGCGGCCCATCCCTTCCGAACATGACCCCGTGATCAAAACCGTCTTTCCGATTAGTTTCACGGCGCTCCCCCTCTTTCATAGGCGTGTCGCAGCAATCCATCCCTCCTGACCATAGAGGTCCATTCATCACTGAATGTAGCCTGTTTCCCCGAGGCGGTCAATGCTGTCATCTCAGGACCGAGAGACACGCTGAACCATCGTGTCAAGCACGCACTCGCTCGATCTTGGACCGGCCGCCGCCGGGACACGGATCATTGAGAAGCCAGAGGAGAGCGTTATGTTACAATAATAAGTAAGCGGGGAGCCTTCGTGGCTTTCCTCACGGGGTCACGGATGGGCGAGTCCACACAATTCCAAGTGACTCGTCGAAGGACAGATTGCCAATGCCAGTGGTAGAGCTAACAACCGGGGTATTCCTCATTGTGATGGGGGTAGTATCAGATCTAAGACCACATGCGGCACTGCCTGACCCCCTGCAAGCAGGCATTCGCGCGACAAACAGAAGTGCAGCCTTGGCGGCCAGCGCGCTTCTTGTGCTTGCCGGAGTACTGGTGACGGTCTACGCCATCTGGGATTTGCACAGGTTTGGCGTATTGATCGCAGATTAGCAATGACCGGCACGGGAGCGAAGCGCACTTTCGCGGCCTGCCATTTGCGGTCTTTGTTCTCGGCCATTCGGCGGAGGATGAACATGAGACTTCCTGCAAGCATGTGGGTGAGCCTGGGTTTGATTGGGATCTCATGCACGGAGACAACTTCCCTCAACATCCATTACGACTACGCAGGGCTCACGCAAATCACGATAGCCGATAACACCTTGACCTATGTCACACATAGCTTGAAGACAGACTTGCTGGCTGTCGCCCAGGACATGAGCAGCTATGACCGACATGAGGCGATCACCCCGCTCACAGACGAAGACAGGCAGTCTCTGCTTACTTGGGTCCAGGCCCATGACTGGAAGCGCCTTGCGAAAGGATACCCCAGCGGCGATCCCGGTTCCTACGGTGCCGCATTTCAGTACGTCCTCGACATCAGGCTAGGTCGAACTCGCCACCAAGCATCCTGGGATGGCACTTCTGACTGCCCCGATATTGTGAAGGCGGTCAATGAACTTCAGACAATCTGTAGCCAGATCATTGAGAGGAAACGAGCAACGGACACCGAACCGGAACGTGAACACCTGCCCACGTCAACCGCTACACCCAACGCCCCCGCTGAAGTCGGCCGTTGAGCCGCGTGGGGGTGTTGATATGAAGGAGGGGAGAATGCCATGAAACGGATCGCGCGCGTCTCCAAACCCAGGATAGCGTTGGCGGACGCAAAGGAATACAAATCGGGGACCCCCGACCCGAAAGAGGAGGCGAAATGTAATGCCGGTAACGCGGTAACGTGTTCCAAGATAGCATTCTCGTGACGGGCTGCATAGTGGGGCATACGCCGTCGTTGCCTCACGGATGGAGGTGCTTCACACAAAGCCCATCAGCGCCCCGCCGTTTCTAACTCACGCGCGCCAGGGGCGAACGCGGTTCTGGCATTGGCCCAGCGTGTCGATGGCGATGTTGACGTCGTCCACGATCTGAAAATCGAACATGCCCACGAAGATAAAATCGGCGCCATTCTGGAAAGCGTACTGGAAACCGTCCTTGGGGTGGATGGCGCCGCCCGCTAGCACCTTGAAGGCGAACCACGGCACTTCGATGTCCTTCATGAATTCAACCGTCTGCTCCGGGAACACATCAAACATGTTGTCGTACGGCATGTCGTGATCGCCGGGCCACGCCCGGTCAACGGTGAACTCCTGGCGGTTCTGACGCGGCGTGGCAGACCAGTACCGATCGTGGTGGCAGGTCTTCACATAATAGTCGGGAACGATCCCTGCCTCATGACACTTGATGGGAACCTGGATCGAATGTGCCCCGATGCCCGCCGGATAGCCTTGGCTCCGGATATACTCCACACACTTGCCGATTTGTTCCACACGGCCATCCTGAACGAAGTGGTCCGCCACGCCCCCCTGGAAATAGGGTGTGGTGACGCCGTAGTCGATCGCCTTGTCGATGTCCGTGAACAAATCCTCCGGCTTCGGGAAGCACTGGCAGATGGTCTGCAGCTTGCCACCCATGAGGCGCTTGTATTTGTTGAACAGCGGGAATTGGGCGTTCACCACAACCATGGTGTCGATGCCCGCCTTCTCCGCGAGCATGAGCGTCTCGAAGACTTTCCGGTCCGTGTTGTAGGCCTTGAACAGCTCCGATGCATAGATGAGATCGCGCGAGTGAGACCAGCCGCCGATGAGGTTGTTGCCGAGAATGACGCGGCTCATCTGCAGTCCCTTGATAGTGCCCTTCGGCAGGGGGCCCTTCAACTGGGCCAGGGACGTATTCCGCAGCGTGATGGTTGCCCCCGTCATGGCGTCGTAAGACTCTTGTTGGCGCTGGCGGTTGTAGCAGATGGCGAATGCCCCCAGCACAGGCGCGGTTGACAGGCCTGCCAAAACCTCACGGCGTGTGGAAAGCGGGGCCTGCTCGCCCGCAAAAGGTGCTGGCTCTGCTGCGCGCCTCTTCCTTGTCCAGAAGAGACGGACGATACGGTCCAGGCCAAGTTGGGTCGCACGCGGCACCGTGGCGAGGGCGAGCAACACCACCAATTCGACCAGGGTCTTGTTTACCAGCAGATAGTGGCCCTCGGCGGGCGTCCCGAAGTCGAGCCCGCCAAAAGGCGGATAGGCGGCATAGTAGAACGCAAGCAGCAATGCGCCCAGCACACACGCCGTGCGCGTGAAGAGACCCGCGATGAGGGCGACACCGAGCAAGGTCAACCCCCAGACATTCAGCAAATCCGTGGCGCGGAGCACAGCCGGGGTTGCCGCGAGCCAATGGTAGAATCCCGCGAGAAAGCCCCGCGACCCGGCAAGATACGCTCCGGCGCTCCACTCCTCCGCCGCGAGCTTCACGACCCCCTCGTAGAGGAAGTGCCAGCCAATCAAGACGCGCACCAGCGTGAGCGCGGCCCCCGAGAATATACCCCGTCTCTTCAGGTCCCCATCAGACTTGGCAGTCATACTGATACCCCCCTGCCGGCCGGCTTGAATCCCGCGCCGGATGGCAACTCTATGCTAACGCAGAATCGCGCCAACCCACAAGGGGCCAGGAAACGCAAGAAGGCAGGCGCATTCGTTGATTAGCGCAATTCTCAGTGCCTGGTGTTAAGTCGCTTGCGTCGCGTGTGGCCATTCGTCAGTATGGAATCTGTTCTTGCGCAAACAATTCCGCTCTTCGAGGAGACCGAGAATGATACCGACACTGTTTTCTGTCAGCTACGCAGGGCTTTGGGGACAACATCGACACGATCTGGACTCGTTCATCAGGAAGGCGGCCGATTTGGGCTATCCCGCCGTGGAACTGATGGCGAAGCGGCCCCACCTCTCCGTGCTCGATTTCGACAAGGGGCGCCTCGAATCGCTTCGCAGGCTCGCCGATTCCCGCAGCGTAGAGATCGTCACGATCGCCGGCTATACCGATTTCACCAGCGGAAAACAGTGCGCCGAGGTTCCCTTCGTCGAGATGCAGGTACTGTATGTCAGGCAGCTTGCGGCGATGGCGCAAGCCTTGGGTGCGAAGGTCATCCGCGTATTCACGGGATATACGACTGACGAGACCGGCTATTTCGCGGATTGGGACAAGTGTGTCAAGGCCATTCGGGAATGCGCCGCGGTAGCCGGGGAATTCGGCGTGACGCTTGGCGTGCAAAACCATCACGATACTGCTATCTCGACCGATGCGTATGTCGAATTCCTCGACGAAGTAGACCACGCCAACTGCAAGGCCATGTACGATCCCTGGGTGCCCGCATTGCTGGGCGAAGATTTGTACGAGAATGCCAAGCGTCTTGCGCCCAGGATGGTCCAGACGACCTTGGCCGACTACATTCGATTGCCGCGCTACGCGTATCTCCCCGGATTGGTCAATTATCGCGAACTGCCGGCAATGGTTCGGGCCGTGCCGCTCGGCGCAGGATTCCTGGATCTCGCTGGCTTTGCCCGCGGACTGAAGGACGGCGGGTTCGATGGCTACGTCTGCTACGAAATGTGTTCGCCCCTGCGCGGCGGCGGCGATGAGGCTAACCTGGACGCTACCGCGAGTAAGAGTCTGGACGCTATTCGCGCGCTGTTTACGTGATCGCCTCAAGCGAATGCAATTGGGGTCTTTACCAGTGAGGCCCATCGCGTCGCGGGCGCAACCAAACCAAGAGGATAGTCCGCAGATGGCGCAGATGAACGCAGATGATGCACTGGAGCGAGAATGAACGCCAATGAACGCCAATGAAGTGAATTACCCACCGAGACTGCGTGCGGTCCCTCTTGAGGTCTGAAGGACCAGCACCATGCCAGCCCAGGGCAGAGCGAAGCGCCGCCCTGGGTACACGGTGCCCCGACCTCAAGCGCTGAAGGTGCGACACCATTCTCGACACCTTGGCAATCTGAAGGGACTCAACTGCAGAAGAGTTGGTCCACAGATTACACAGATGTACACCGATTCGATGACAGAATGCGGGGATAACCAAGCTGGTTCATACATTGCGGCCTGAAGGGCCAGAACCATACCCGTCCAGGGTGAAGCAAAGCGAAACCCTGGGACATGCACCTTCTTCAAGAAAGCCCCTTCTCGAGGTGGGGGAGTCTTCGGCGATGATTCGTTGTCCACTGCTGGCAGAATCCCCCAAGCATTTCTGCGACCGACTGGGGTGTTGTGACTGCTCTTTCGCTGGACGACCCGCGCACGAATCACTCAAGACCGTTCTGCCGGCCTTGTGCCACTTTCTCAATCGCTCTCCGGTTTCTTCCGGGGGCGGGCGGGGCGAGCCTCCGCTCGCACCGATATGTGTTCAGAGCCACGGCGGCGCGAATCAGTGCCTCGAGCGCCTTCTCATCAATCTTGTCGCCCTCATGAATGTCGATGGCGCGCCGGGTGTTACCTTCGAGGCTTGAGTTGAAAAGGCTCGAAGGGTCCGGGAGCGAGGCGCCCTTCGCGAAGGTCAACTTCACGTAATTCTTGTACGTCTCACCGGTGCAGATAATCCCATCATGCGACCACACCGGAACTCCACCCGGGCTCGACGGCTTCCTCCATTTCACCTCCTCGACCACGCCGGGGTCGGCCTGCTTGATGAGCTTCCGAACCCGAGCCAGCACCTCCCCCCGCCAATCGCCCAGCGCCGCGATGCTGGCATCGATTAGAGGGGAGGAAGAGTCTCCTCCGGTTGTTTCAGCGGAGCCGCTCTTCTCCATCTTCGTGGTGTTCATCCGTGGCAAGTATCTATTCCCACAATACCGGCGCGCCATACTTGGCTATGGTCTGGTCTGAAGTGACGAGTGTCTGCTTCATTACTCATCGCCCAACCAGAAATCATCACCAAGCTCTGCATCAAAGTCGGCAGCGATGTAAACGACGGCGCCGCGCTGAAGTCCGAGGCTGCGCTTTGAGCCGGATTGCGGAGGCGGCTGATCGATCGGCTCGACCTGAATGCGCACGCGCGGGTTCGGCTTCAGCGCTAGGGGCTCATCCGGCACGATCACCTTGCCGTCGAAATGTGCGTTCAACCTGACCATGGTAACACCACTATACCATAACCCGCTGGGTTGAGCGCCTCGGGGTCAGCCTGCCTGATCAGCTTCGGGACCCGAGCAAGCATCTCGCCCCGCCAATCGCCCAGCGCCGCGATTCGCGCATCGACGAGAGGGGAGGAAGAGTCTCCTCCGGTTGTTTCCTTCAAATCACTTCTCCTCTTCCTCATGCATATTGTTACTTCTTCATGCTTGTTGCGGCCCATCATCACATTCTCAATCCGAATAACCTGCTCTTTCCACCAAACCGGTGAGTTGAGCTTCAGGGCACCCGGCCTGCATCCTCAAAAGCAATTCTCCCCAGGCAGATTCGCGGCCTGCCGAATCCAGTTCGCCATGAGTTCCTCGTCGAACGTGCCGTCTTCGTGGATGTGGAAATAGCGCACGTCTTTGATCTTTGACTCGACGGGCGGGACGGGCCGCAGCGACGTGCCGCGGAAGAACGTCACCTTGATGTACTTCGTGATGCAATGGAAGGCGAGGAACCAGCCCTGGCCATCGATGCCGTAGAAAGGCGTGTTCCACCGCACGGCTTTGCGCACGCCGGGGATGGTGCGCACGATCAGCGAGTCGAGGCGGCGGCCGACGTCGCGTTTCCAGCCCGGCATGGCGGCGATGTAGTCCTGCACGGGGGCGTCGCCGTCGGCCTTCGCAATCTGGGGGTTACCGCCGGAGAGGAGCTTCGGCTTCGCGCTCTTGTTGGACTTCGGCGTTGACGCCGCTTTGGGCGGTTTCTCGGCGATTCGCTTTGCGGCGGTCTTGTCGCCGGGGCGACTGATCCTCGCCGATCTCTTGGGAGTCGTACGTTCCATAGCTGTTCACTCCGGGGGATATTGTGCATAGGTGATACTTGATTTCCGGAATCGTGTCAAGAGCTCATCTGCGGAGCAAGACAAGGAGCAACTTGTACGGTGAGTCCCGGAGGCAAGTGTTGAAGAATCTCCATCCGTCGCTCTCCCTTCGGCCGGGCGAAGGATGGTAGAGGCGGCTGGAGTCGAATCCTCTTGGTAACATGACACCTCCGATGCACTCTCCGAGCAGGAGCCACACACAAAGCACACGCCCGTCGGGACGTGCGAGATGCTGCTCGACACTTTCCGTGCGCTCTCCGAACGGAAGCAGAACATCTTCCTACCCTCCATTCGTGAATCACATGTGAAATGGGCGGAGCTGCCACCATCCCTGAGGAAGGCGTTTGAGGAATGGCACGCGCCCCCCAAAGTCGATGCGGTCAGCCCGCTTTGCGGAGCTTCTGGCTGGTGCTCGATAACGTCTTGACAATCCTTGTCCGGAGAAAGCGCGCCACATAGCCGTTGATGGTTCCGTCTGGATAAAGCACCTTGTTCGCGATCAGCGCATGCAGTTTCAGTTCAAGTTCGCTGTCCGAGAAGGGCAAACGCCTCGCGATGGTCTGAGTTGTCGGGTGCTGTCAAGGGATGCAATTACAGCGCCCAAGGCGCCAACGCTTGTGCACCGCCTCACAGACACCTCTACTCTCAAGGCACAGGCCGATCTCGAGGTCGGGTCGCACTTCGCGCGCGGAGGCGATCATTGAGTCGTACATGGCGATGCACAGCTCGGCGGAATATCGCGTGCGGAAGTCGCCACCTTTTGACTGGCACTTCATATTCTCCGAGATGGCGTTTGTCGGTCCCAGTTTGTGCTCCATCAGACGGACGGCCTGCTTGGCGCTGCATACTCCGCCAATCGTGAGCCGCTCAAGCGGCACCCGTGTCACAAGGTCCGCAACAAACGCCGGGTACGACACATCCCAGTCCCCCACCGGAATCAATGGCATGATGACCGCGCGCACCGGATAGCCCGCGGCGGCGCATAGCTTCATCGCTTCGATGCGCGACGCGACGCACGGGACGTTGCGTTCGTAACACTCCGCTACCGCGGGCGGATTCAGACTCCAGGAGAGGCTGGTGCGCTCCCTGTGTTCAAGGGTCAGGAGCCGCTCAACCGTGGCCGATTTTGTCAGGAGGATTTGCCGTGCGGAAGGATGCTTCGCGAAAAATGGCACCATCACCGTCGAGTAGGCGGTCAATGGGTCCAGAGCCAGGCCATCCTGCAGCTTGCCGTGGTAGAAGTAAGTCGTGCCGCCTCGCTGCCGGGCGATGCGCCCCATTTCGGCCAAGATTTGCGGCAAGTTGACGTAGATCTTCACGCTCGGCGAAAACCAGACACCTTGCGTGCCTGCCAAATAGCAGTACGTGCAGCCGTACGGGCAGAACCCATATACCGAGAAGTGCCAATAGTTCGGGCAGCAGTTGCCTGCTTCCTCGCTGACTCGAACCGCCCTCTCAAGTACCCCGAAGACAAGTGTGTGCTTGCCCGCAACGTGCCGCGCCGCGGGAGACATCTCCCCCATGTCGATGCGGTTATGGGGCGTGTCGAGTTGCTCGTCAACGGTTACGTCGGGATAGGCCGCACACACGCGTCGGACGAAGGCTTCCCGTTCCGGCGTGTCTAGACTCCCGCGCGCCAGAACGATACGCCGTACCGCGAAATGCGGAGGTGGTTGTGGTGTGAACGCATCGGGCAATGCACAAATGCCTTCGTCCCCTGTCCGCAAATCAAGCTGTCCCATGTCCATCACCTCCGCTTGGTAACCCGCATGCAGCGACCGGATGCCGGCGCGGCCGCCACAAGCACCATAGGCCTGACCCCACCAGATCCGCCAAGCCAGCAAGATACTGAATATATATACAGTATTTGTATGACCGTTTCAACACAAAAGAGGCATAGGATGCTCCTGGCGCTGGGCGGCGATAAGGACGGTTCCTGATCCGGCAAAGGGATCAAGTATGCAGTCGCCCTCTGCTGTGTATGCCTGAATGGTCCGATACGGAAGTTCAACAGGGCACACGCCAGGATGCCCAAGGCTTCGCACACTCCACGAGGCAGGAGCGACCTCCCATACATCGGTGTGGTGCTGCCACATGTATGGGGACATTGAAGCCGAACTGCTTGATACTCTTGGCCACTGCGCCGATGGCCCGGTCACGCTTTCTCGGGTTCCTGTCCCAAGGCTTGAGCTTCCCTGGATTCACATGACTGATTCGCAAGCGTTCACGCGCTCTTCCCTTCACGTTGATTTCCCCTCCAAGCCAAAGTGGCGACTGTAGACATTGACATGTGCCTCTATTAATTGGGCCCGCCCATTGCACGAAGACCACACAAAGTGCCTGTCTTTTCGGGCGTCACCAGGGACAGCGAATTTGAGGAGAGTCGTGATGGCGGGATGATTCTTGGCACGCAGTCCAGAGATTCAGCGCTGCGGATGCGTAGGCGTGTCCGTCGGGAGCGCAGGTAAATTCACATGGCTCCTGCCCTGAAAACGAACACGGAATGTGGAATACGTGCGAAACGGCCCTTGGCGCGATTTCGGGGCCTCGTCGTAGGAGATTTGAAAGGAATCACTTTGAAATGCTGCGAAGTACTGACGGCTGCGCGGTTATGCCTGACGCCATCATTTATGCAAGTACTTGCTAACAAATAACTTGATGGTGGAGCAAACAGCTCACGACCGCAACTCAGTCTCAAGCCCCAACCTACCCCGTAACACATTGAAAAACAAGGGGTTCACATAGGAAGTCAAGTCGATCCCCAAGTTCCCACCGAGGAAGCAACTTTTCTCTCCCGATTTCCAAGCTCCGGACGAGGATGCTGGGCTTGCAACGCAAGCGGATACCAAGAACAATCTCCCAACGAATCTGATTCGATTCCGAAAACCGGAATCGAATTGACCTATCTGCCCGGCAGTTCCGTGCCACGACTCATGATCTCGATATAGCCCGCGTAACTGAACAGGCGATTGCGTTTCTGGGCGGTCAGCTCCTTGACGATGCCGAGCTGCTCCAGGTGGCCGAGCGCCTTGTTGACCGTGGCCGGGGCGATGCCGGTCTTTTCCACCAGCGAGCCCGAGGTGGCGATGGGATGCTCCATCAGCGCCCGGTGGACCTGCAGGGTTGAGGCCGCCGCCCGGCCGATGCCGCTGATCTTGTCGCGGTTCTGGTTCGACAAGTCCAGGAGCTGCTGCGCTGCCTCGACCGCCTGGGTGGCAGTGACGATCACGGCCTCGGCAAAGAAGTCGAGCCAGGCTTCCCAGTC
>JADLGB010000226.1 GCA_020849535.1 Candidatus Hydrogenedentota bacterium | reverse complement strand
TGGAGGTCGTCAAACACAGCGGCTGCGCCATGGAGTCCGTGGCGCTTGATTACGTGGGCCTGAACCACCTGTCGTGGGTGCGCGGATTTTCCATCGATGGGAAAGATGTCACGGAAGCGACGCTCAATGGATTCATGGAGCGTGCCCATGAGGAGTGGGACGACGAGGCCATCTGCGAGAGTATGCGGGAAGCCATGAAGAGCATACGTATGTTCTGCAACGGCTACCTTCAGTACTTCTACGCGACCGACGCGGCCCTCGCCAAGATCAAGCGCAAAGACAAGACCCGCGGCGAGGAAGTGGTCGAGATTGAGGCCAGTCTGTTCGACAAGTACAAGCAGCAGGAACTCAACGAGAAGCCGCCCGAGTTGTCCAAACGGGGTGGCGCCCATTATTCCACAGCGGCCTTCTACCTCATCGATGCCATTGAAAACGACGCCCGCAACACGCAGATTGTGTGTTGCCGGAACAACGGCGCAGTCCCCACATTCGATGACGATGTATCTGTCGAAGTGCCCGCCATCATCGGCAAAAATGGCGCGCAGGCCATCCCGCAGGCCGCGCCCGTACCCATCATCCGCGGGTTGATGCAGAACATCAAAGCGTACGAATCGCTCACCGTGGAGGCGGCCGTGAAAGGGGACCGCGAAGTAGCCTACCAGGCCCTGCTCGAACATCCTCTCACGCCAAATGCGAAGGGCTGCCGGGCGCTATTGGATGAACTGCTGGAAATCAACCGCGAGCATCTCCAAGGCACGTTTTTCAACTGAGGCGAATTGACCCCAAAAGCGAGAAGGACATGAGCACACAGGCCCTCTGCGAGACCAATCTCCCCAATCGTGCCCCGAGCGCCCGAGGCAAGGTTCGTGATATCTACGACCTGGGCGACACCCTACTCATCGTGGCGACAGACCGCATCTCCGCATTTGACTGGATCAACCCGGTGGGCATTCCCGACAAAGGGAAGATCCTCACGCAGATGTCGCTCTTCTGGTTTGACTTGGTCGGAGATGTGGTCCGCAATCACCTGCTGTCCGCCGACATCGCCGATTTCCCTCGAGAGTTCCAAGACCATCCCGATCAATTTGAAGGCCGCTCGATGCTCGTTCACAAATGCGAGATGTTCCCCGTCGAGTTCGTCATTCGCGGGGATCTGGCGGGCAGCGGCTGGAAGGAGTACCGTCAGAGCGGCACCGTGTGCGGCATACAACTACCCGCTGGTTTGCGAGAGTCCGACCGCCTGGAAACGCCCATCTTCACCCCCGCGACCAAGGCCACCGACGGACACGACATCAACATCCCGCCGGACCAGGCGGCGGAGATCATCGGCCGGAACTGGGCCGCCGCCGCGTCCGATGCTGCCCTGAAAGTTTACAGTAAGGCGCGCGAATACGCCGAAAAGCGTGGTGTGATACTCTGTGACACGAAGTTCGAGTTCGGCACCTTGGACGGGGAGTTGGTCCTCGCCGACGAAATTCTCACGCCTGACTCCTCGCGTTTCTGGCCCGCCGATCAGTACGCGCCCGGCAAGGGTCAACCGAGCTACGACAAGCAGTTCGTCCGGGATTGGCTTGAGACCACGGGCTGGGATAAGAACTCGCCCCCGCCTCCTTTGCCGAACGACGTGGTAGTCAAGACCCGGGAGAAGTACGTGGAAGCGTATCGGAAATTAACGGGGAAGAGGGATTTCTGAATTATGCGAAACCCGAGCGAGACGGATGGCGACAATGACAGGGACGAGCAGTACGCCCTGGACGGGGACCGTCTGCATGAGGAGTGCGGCGTCTTCGGGGTCTTTGGGCACCCCGACGCGGCCACCCTCACCTACCTGGGCCTCTATGCCTTGCAGCACCGCGGCCAGGAAGGCGCCGGGATCGTCGTGTCCGACGGCGGCCAGTTGCGCGGGCACCGCGGCGTGGGTCTCGTCGCGGATGTGTTCAAGCCCCACCGCCTGAAACCGCTCCAGGGCGATCTCGCCATCGGCCACGTGCGCTACTCCACCTTCGGCACGAGCGTGCTCAAGAATGTGCAGCCGTTCATGCGCGACTACAAGAAGGGCGCAATCGCCCTCTCTCACAATGGCAACCTGACCAATGCCGCGCTGCTCCGTGAAGAACTCGAAAACGAAGGCCGCATTTTCCAATCGTCCAGTGATACCGAAGTTTTCATCCACCTCATCGCCAAATCCCAGGAAGAGACCTTTGCCGGAAGTATTATCGATGCACTGAAGAAGGTCGTGGGTGCCTATACGATCCTCGCCACCAACGGCGATGAGATCGTGGCGGTCCGCGATCCCCACGGCTTCCGGCCCCTGTGGATGGGGCGACTGGCGGGCGCCTACGTGTTCGCTAGCGAGAGCTGCGCCCTCGACATCATCGACGCCGAGCCCATTCGCGAGATCGAGCCGGGTGAGGTCGTGGTCGTCACACGCGATGGCGTGAAGTCGATGAAACCCTTCGCGCCGGTCCGTCCGCAACCCTGCATCTTCGAGTTTGTCTACGTGGCGCGCCCGGACAGCATCGTCTTCGGCCGCAGCGTGGACGAGGTGCGCAAGCAGCTCGGACGCAACCTCGCGATGAACGATAACGTCGAAGCGGACCTCGTCATGGCCGTGCCCGACTCCTCGAATCAGGTGGCCCTCGGCTATGCGCACCAGTCGGGGATCCCGTTCGACATGGGGTTCATCCGCAATCATTACGTCGGCCGTACCTTCATCGAACCCGACCAGCAGATTCGCGACTTCGGCGTGAAGATCAAACTGAATCCCGCGCGGTCCGCCGTTGAAGGTAAGCGAATCGTCCTGGTCGATGACAGCATCGTCCGCGGAACCACCTCGAAGAAGATCGTCAAGATGTTGCGCAAGTCCGGCGTAAAAGAGATTCACTTCCGGATCAGTTGCCCGCCCATGATCAATTCATGCTACTACGGCATTGACACGCCCGAGCGGAGCAAGCTCATTGCGGCCAATATGTCCGTGGCGCAGATGCGAGACTTCTTGGGAGTCGATTCGCTTGTATTTCAGACCTTGGATGGCCTGGTCAGCGCCACCGGAATGGCGAAGGATCAGTTCTGCCTGGCCTGTTTCAACAACGCCTATCCCACGGCCACGCCAGACGAGTTCAAACCCCAGAAGAACAACAAGCGCCACATCGATATGAGCGTGGATTTGGCCGCCCTCGGCGTGGAACCTCAGCGCATACCATCGCGCTGGTAAAAGATCCTAGTTCCCATGTAGCGCCCGGCTTCCACGCCGGGCGTCTTCATCAAAACACGAACGGAATGACGGCCTTCCTGTCCTTCGGGTAATCCTCAAACGTCGTGCGGTACCAGCGATGATGGGCCCACGCGCGCGGCACGAGATTGGCCACCGTCCACACCGCGAAAACCAGGCCAGGCAGGGACCACGTGGCAAGCGCCCAACCGAACCACTCCAGCAGTTCGCCCAGGTAGTTCGGGCACGACACCCAGCGATAGAGACCTCCGTGCGGAATCTTGTAACCGGTCTCGCCGGGCGCGCGCAGCCTGAACAAGGTCCGGTCCGCATGCAGGTTTATCGCGAAGCCAGTGACAAACAGAGCGACACCGGTGACAAAGCGCGGATCAGTCATCCAGCCGTCTGGATACTCCGGCGCGAAATGGCCGAGATAGCGCCCGTTCAGGTACCCGTTGAACACATTGAACACCACGGCGGACAGGAGAATCGCCACGGGCATGCGCTTGCCCTTGCTACGAATCTGGAACGGGTAGACGAAGGTGCGCTGAACGTAGTGCAGTTCCCATAACAGCACAAATGCCAGGGTCGCCCCCGTAATCTCCTTCGTGCCCCATACGACGAGCGCGGGGAGCGTCAGGGCCGCGGGCAGTTCCATCAACACCCACCCGGCTGTGTTGTCGATCGTCGGGCCCCAGCCTCTGCGAACGTGACGGCCGTATGGCGCGGGCACGAGGAACAACACCAAGAACACAATGCCCGCGCACAACAAACCGCCCACAACCAAAGCGTCGTAGAAGGCTTGCTCAGACATGGCGCGTCCTGTCTCGTAGCAGACCAGCGGCCCGAAACCAATCCAGCGTGTCGCGAATAGTCTCCTCGAGAGGCCGCGATTGATAACCTAACTCTCGCGTCGCCTTCTCATGAGACACCTGCTGGTGGTGTTTCATGGTCCACAGCGATGTGCTCGTGAAGCGTGACGGTTTCCCCCGCAGCGCGTATGCGAGCACAACGAACGGCAGCCCCAGATAGGCGGTCCACAACGGCACGGAAAAGTGAGGAGGGGGTGACCCCGCGATGGCTGCGGTCATCGCGGCCAATTCCGTCAGTGGGCGGTAATGACCACTCAGGAGATAGCGCTCGCCGCTTGTGCCGCGCTCCATCGCGGCGAGAGCGCCAACGGACACATCGCGCACGTCCACCCAATCGAATCCGCCCCGAACAAGCACCGGCAGCTTCCCGCGCACGACATCAATCAACACCGACCCAAGATAGGACGGCCGGAAATCATATGGGCCGATCATCGCCGTGGGATTCACGATGACGGCATCCAACCCGCGCGTCACCGCGTCGACAACGGCCTGCTCCGCGGCGGCTTTGCTGCGATCGTACGCGGGCAAGCGGCCATCCACGGCCAGCGGCCGCGACTCGGTCACGAGGGCGTCTTGGGGATAGGGAGAAAGGGCATGTATGGAACTGAAATGCACCAGGCGCCTTACGCCCGCGCGCAAACAGGCCTCGGCCACGTTCCGGGCGCCATCCACATTCGTCCGCCACGCGGTTCTCTGGCGGTCCCTTTTCAATGTGATGTTGGCCGCGAGGTGGAATACCGCCTCGGCACCATCTACCAGCTTCTGGACGGACGGCATGTCGTGAAGATCGCCGATGCACTCTTCGACATCCAGTTCTGCAACAGCGCGGCGGTCCCGGTGAATCAACGCTCGTACATGGTCTCCCCTGTCGAGGAGCATGCGCACAAGATTAGCCCCGACATGCCCGGACGCACCCGTTACCGCGACTATCATTGGGCTGGGAGTCCATCAGCGTCGGAAAGAGCAAAGGACATGCCGACGGGCACGAGGCGTGCCTCCTCAGCGGACTGGCTGCGTGACGCGCTGTCCGAGGTACGCCCGGACCGAGCAGGCGATCCCCGCCGCGTCGAGGCCGATGTCAGCCAGTTGCTCGTCGCGCGTGGCATGCTCGAGGAACGCGTCGGGGAAGCCCAGGCGCTTGATACGCAGCTCGTCCAGCGCGCCGCGCTCCTCGAAGTATTCCATCACGGCGGCCCCAAAGCCGCCAGGCAGGGTATTCTCTTCAACCGTGATGATGGGCGTGCCCTTCAGCCGTTCGAGCAGATCGCCATCGACAGGCTTGGCCAGCCGCGCATCCGCGACGCCGACCGAATAGCCTTCCGCTTGGAGCATTTCGGCCGCCGCCAGGCACGACATGATGACAGGACCCAAAGCCAGCAGGGTCGCGTCATTTCCCTCGCGCAGGATCTCGCCGCGCGTGATATCGCGGCCTTCCGCCGGTCCGATGGTCGGGGCCTTGCTGCGCGCGTATCGAATGGCCACGGCCCCCGGCTGCTGCAATGCCCAGCGCAGCATGAGCCGCAGATCCACATCGTCTCGCGATGCAAGAACGCTGATATTCGGCACCGAGCGCAGGAAGGAGATGTCGAACGCCCCTTGCTGCGTGGGGCTGTCCTCGCCGACGGCTCCCGCGCGGTCGATGGCGAAAACGACCGGCAGCTTCTGCATGCATACGTCGTGCAACACCTGATCGTACGCGCGCTGCAGGAAGGTGGAATAGATCGCACATACCGGGCGCATACCCTGCGTGGCGAGGCCCGCTGCGAAGGTCACGGCGTGCTGCTCGCAAATGCCCACGTCGAAGGTCCGGTCTGGAAACTCTTTCTCGAATTTGCTGAGGCCCGTCCCAGTGGGCATGGCGGCCGTGATACCCACGATGCGCTTGTCCTCGCGGGCCGCCTCGATCAGGGCGTCGGCGAAAGCGCTTGTGAACGTGGGCGCGGGGGCGCCGCCCGAAGACTGAAACTTTCCGGTGCCGATGTCGAACGCCTGCACGCCGTGGTAGGTCTGCGGGTCCTCTTCGGCGTAGGTGTAGCCCTTGCCCTTCTTCGTGACGCAGTGGAAGAAGATGGGGCCACTCGTCTTCTTCAGGTTCGTCAAACACTCCACGAGCGTGTCGAGGTCGTGCCCGTCCATGGGTCCCACGTAGCGAAACCCAAGGGCCTCAAACATCGTGCCCGGCGTCAGAAATCCCTTGACAGAATGCTCCAGCCGCTCCGCAGCGCGGGTCAGATTCTCGCCGAGAGTCCTCGACATGAAGGAATGCAGATCGCCTCTCGCGCGCGAGTACAGCCCGTTCGTGATGAGCCGGTTAAAATACGCGGAAACTGCCCCCACGTTTTTCGAGATGGACATGTTGTTGTCATTGAGAATGACGATGAGGTCGGTGCCCAGATGTCCCGCGTGACTCAGCGCCTCGAAGGCCATGCCCGCCGTCATGGCGCCGTCGCCGATGACTGCGATCGCACGTCCGCCACGCTCCGACAGCGATCGCGCCACGGCCATCCCCAGCGCTGCGGAGATGGACGTTGAGCTGTGGCCGACCCCAAACACGTCGTAGGGGCTTTCACTGCGTTTGGGATACCCGCTCAACCCGCCCTTCTTGCGGATCATGGGCAACTGCTCCCGCCGCCCCGTGACCAGCTTGTGCGCGTAACACTGGTGCCCCACGTCCCACACCAGCATGTCGTCTTCCGTCTCAAACACGTAATGGATGGCCAAAGTCAGATCGACCACTCCCAGGTGCGGCGCCAGATGGCCGCCATTCACCGAAGCGGTCGCGATAATCTTGTGCCGGATCTCCTCCGCCAAGCACTTGAGTTGCTCAATATTGAGCCGTTTGAGGTCCCGCGGCGAGTTGATCGTGTCCAGGATGGGCGTGTTGAGATAATCCTGGTAAGGGGAAAACTCTCCGGCACTCGACGACATATCCGCAATACCTCATTCGTGGTCTTAGAGTTACAGTAGTTGGGGGCACGTGGCTGCTGACCGCACCGCCGGGTCCACAGACAATCCGTGTCTGGTATTCCAGGTGCCAAAGGCAGCCGGAATTACACCCCGCCCATCCAGCAAGTATAGCAGATGGACTGCTTTACCTTACAACGTGTGGGACCAGCGGTTACCGGCGGGCGTGATCTCGCAGTTCGCGTTTCAAGACCTTCCCCGTCGGTCCTTTGGGCAATACCCGCAGGATCTCGATCTCTTTGGGACATTTGTACTTGGCCAGCCGGTCCAGGCAGTACTTCTTCAACTCGTCTTCCAGAGCCTTTTGCCCATCCTTCAGCGAGACGTATGCCTTTACTTCCTCCCCGCGCAACTCGTCGGGCACGCCCACGACGGCGGCCTCCAGAACCGCGGGATGCGCATGGAGCAATTCCTCCACCTCGCGCGGATAGATGTTCATGCCACCCCGGATGATGATGTCCTTCAACCGGTCCACGATGTAGAAATAGCCGTCTTCATCGCACTTGCCGAGGTCCCCGGTGTGCAGCCAGCCGTTGATGATGGTCTCCTTGGTGGCGACCGGCTTCTTGAAATAGCCCTTCATGACATTGTGCCCGCGAATGACGATCTCGCCCACTTCTCCCATCTCCGCGAAGGACCCATCCTCCCGCATGACACGCATCTCACAGCCCCAGATCGGCAGTCCTATCGAACCGGGCTTGCAGGGCCGGTCCGAAACATTGAAGGACGCCACCGGGCTGGTCTCGGACAGGCCGTATCCTTCCAGAATCTGCACGCCGAACCGCTCTTTGAAGCGCGAGATGATCTCCAGCGGCAGAGACGAGGCCCCCGATACCGCCATGCGAATCGTAGACAGATCGCACTGCGTCTCCCGCGCGGCGTTGAGCAGAAACGCATACATCGTCGGCACAAAGGCTACAACGGTTACCTTGTCGCGCTCGATGACTTCGATGACTCGCTGGGTGTCGAAGTGGGGCACCATCGTGATGGTCGCGCCGGACATCAGCCCCGCGTTCATGATGCAGGTCTGCCCGAACGAGTGGAACAAGGGCAGCACCGCCAGCACCACATCCTCCGGCCCGGACTGGATGATTTTGTCCTTGGAGTAGTACGCATTGAAGAAGACATTGAAGTGCGTCAGTTCCGCGCCCTTGGGATGTCCGGTTGTGCCGCTGGTGTACAGGATGACGGCCGTGTCGTCGGGCATGGTCTCGATCAGATCAAACTCATGCGAGGCCTCGAGCATCAAAGGGTTGAGCAGCTCGCCTTCCTCCGGGGCAGTGAAATCGTCCGGTGACCCAGCGACCAGCAGCAGATGACAGGTCTCTGTTTCATTGAACGCGTGGACCGCCTCGTCGTAGAACCCTCGCCACGCGATGAAGACCTTCGCATCGGAATCTTCAAGGTAGTACTGAATCTCGTGCGCCTTGAGGAGGGTGTTCACCGGAACCACTGTCGCCCCCGCATTGAGAATCCCATAATAAATCATGGGGAAGTGCGGCGTGTTGGGGATCATCATGGCGACTTTGTCACCCTTCTCAATACCCCGGTCTACCAGCACATTGGCGATGCGCTTGGCAAAAGCATTCACTTCCGCGTACGTGTACCGGTGCTTGTCGAGAATCACCGCGGTTCGGTCCGCGTAAGCCTCCGCGCTAATCTCCAGATAATGCGCAAGATTCAAACTCATGAATGGATCTCCATACGGGTCTTCACAGCTTGGACAATGCCTTGGACATGCCGATTATATGCGATAGTCGGGCCCGAACGCACGAAGAGGGCGGCGGCGGCCCGGCGGCGCAGTTTCAAGCCCCTTCACCAGTCGCATCGCCGGCGCGCCATCTGATACACTCCCGCGTGGCCACAGCCGTGGAGTGCATCGCATGCCCGATCTACCAAAGAACGAATCGTGGGAACATATTGAAGAACTCGTGGCGCGCGAGGACAGCACCGCGCTCACCGGGTATCTTGCCACCCTGTCCCCGTCCGATCTCGCCCGCGCCATGTCGCGGATGAGCGACGAGCACCGGTCCGCCATGCTCACCCTGCTCGACCCCGAGGACGCCGCCGATCTCATTGAAGAGCTGCACGAAGTGCAGGGCGCCGACCTCATCGAAGACCTGCCCGTGGAGCATGCCGCGGCCATCATGGACGAGATGGACAGCGACATCCGCGCGGACGTGCTGAACGAGTTGGATCGCTCCGACCTCGAAGCCATCCTTCTCGAGATGACCCCGGAAGAGGCCAAGGACGCCCGCGCCCTGCTCGTCTACCCCCCCGACACCGCCGGCGGTCTCATGATCACGGAGTACCTCGCCTACAGCGACAAGCTCCGGATTCACGATGTGTTGAACGATCTTCGCGAGAATGCCGAGACCTACTCCGACTACGGGGTCCAATATGTGTATGTCGTTTCCGAAAAGGGCAACCTGGTTGGCGTTGTCCGGCTGCGCGACCTCGTCCTCTCTCCTGGCAGCACACCGCTCTCCAAGATCGAAATCCCCAATCCGATCAGTGTCAGCGTGGACGCCACCTTGCCGGAACTCGAACAGGTGTTTGATCGTCATGCCTTTTTCGGCGTGCCCGTTGTCGACAATTTCGGCAAACTCGTTGGCGTCGTCGAACGCGCGGATGTGGAAGAGGCACACGGCGAAGTCGCCGAGAAGACCTTCCTGCGCTTCGGCGGTATTGTCGGCGGCGACGAACTCCGCAACATGCCGCTGCGTTCGCGCACCATCCGCCGCCTCGCTTTCCTCACCCCCAACATCTTCCTCAATATGATCGCGGCCAGCGTCATCGCGGTTTACGAAAGCACGCTCACGCGTGTCATCGCGCTCGCCGTGTTTCTGCCCATCATCTCCGACATGAGCGGCTGTGCCGGCAGCCAGGCCGTGGCCGTCAGCATCCGCGAGCTGTCACTGGGTCTCATCAAGCCCCGCGACTTCATCCGTGTCTGGTGGAAAGAAGTCCAGGTCGGCGTCGTGAACGGCATCATGCTTGGCATCCTCGTCGGCATCGTGGCATACGTGTGGAAGGGAGAGCCCTACCTCGCCCTTGTCGTGGCTGGCGCATTGTCTGTCAACACCCTTATTGCGGCTTCCATGGGCGGCATCATTCCCCTGGTCCTCAAAGCGCTCAAGCTAGACCCCGCGCTTGCCGCCGCTCCAATCCTCACCACCATCACCGACATGTGCGGGTTCTTCCTCAGCCTGAGCCTCGCCGCCATCGCCCTGGAGGCCGGCAAGCTGTAACCCTCTCAGATTCTGAAAGTGCCTGCGTCCCATACATCCCATAATTCCCATGCTTCCCATACCTCCCATTTCCCCGCCACGCTCGAAATCCCCCCAATTTACCCGCTACTATGCCCCCATGATCGAAAAACGTCTCACAATCACCGAAGGTCTGCGAAAGATCCTCGACTACCCCAAGTTCGTCGGGCCGACCCGCATGCTCATCCTTGAGACCCAGTACTTCTTCGATCAAAGCTGGCTGCGCGCTGCCCAATCTCTCGGATGGGAAACCGCCACGGTTCCCTCTGTCATGACCGGTGGCCTGACCCGCGACCAAGTCGCCCAGCTTTTCCAGGTTATTGGCTCGTTCAAACCTCACTTCATCCTCACCTCGAACTACGCGGGCATGGACGTGGACGGCATCTTCGCCCGCTTCTTTGAAGACGCCCGCATCCCGTACGTGAGCTGGTTCACGGACACCCCGCGCATGATCCTCTTTGCCCGCACCGTGCATTGTTCCCCCTACAGCGTGGCCGCGACGTGGGAACGCGCCTACATCCCGCACCTCGAAGCGCTCGGCTTTGAGCAGGTCGTTTTTATGCCGCACGCGACAGACCCTCACCTCTTCATCGGCGAGGTCCAAATGTCTTTCCCGCGCCAGCTCGCATTCGTCGGTGTCTCCATGACCGACCTCGCGCAGGAGGCCTTCGACAAACTCGCGCCGCGCCCGGACCTCATCGAAGCCATCACGCGCGCATTTCAGGAAGGCCGCGTCACGCGCGAATCCTTCGCGCACGGCATTGACACGATTATCCCGAAAGCCTTGCTGGAAAAGGGAGACGACACCGACCGCCGCAACGCCGAACTCTGCCTTGTGTACGAAGGCACGCGCCGCCTGCGCACCTCGATGGTCCGGCGCCTGATTCCTCTGGGCATCGAAGTCTTCGGGGACGCGGCGTGGCAGAGCATTCTCGCGAAGGGCTACGGCGATGTGGGGTATTTCGACGACCTAGCGCCGTTCTACCGGAGCACCGCCATCAACCTGAACAGCACCAGCCTGCAAATGCGCACCTCGGTGAATCAGCGCGTGTTCGATTGCCCGGCCGCGGGAGGCTTCCTGATCACGGACGCCCAGGCCGACCTCGGCGAATTCTTTGATCTCGAACGCGAGGTGGTCACTTACGCAGAACTGGATGAGCTGGTTGACAAAATCGAGTTCTACCGCGTACGCCCCGAAGCCCGCGCCGAAATGGTGCGCGCCGCCCAGAAACGCATCGCCGCCCAACACACCCACGCCCACCGCCTCGCCACGCTCGAACAACACCTGCGCAACCGATTCGCAGGGTGACCCATGGCGCCTGGGGCCTCACATCCCCCTCGGCCCTCGTTTGTACGTGGCCGAAGTCATTGTGTCGCAGACGGGCGGCTCAATGACATAGGAATGTAGTTCACACGAATTCCCCCTTTGAAGGGGGTGCCCCGTAGGGGCGGGGGATGTTCTTCTCCGCGCCCGAAGTGGCGCGCTCTACCCGAACCGCTCCATCACGATCCGCGCGATCGTGCGCAAGCGGTGCGCATACGTATGCTCCGCGAATATCCGCCGTTGTGCCGCATGCACAATCGCCACTCGCGCCTCCGGGTGCGCGCGATACCACCGGAACTTCTCCACGCACTCCTCCACCGTCGTATACGTGGCGGCTTCGCACTCCGCATCGAACAACTCGGCGATGTCGCTTTGCGCATCCGTCAACAGGAATCCACCCGCCGCCGGGCAATCGAACACACGCTGATTTACGGTGTGCGGCATCTGAATGCTCGTCACATTGAAGTTAATCTCGCAATCCCGGTAGAACTGCGGAAGCTCCTGAAAGTAGTCGACTGGCCCGCCGGCATTGGCGACGTAGCGTCCCCAACCCGCGTCGCCCCGCACGGTCAAGCCTTCGGGAAGCAGCGCCTCCACATGCGCCCGCCTCAGACGTCGCGTGCCCTCGATGAAACAGAGCATCTCCGCGCTGCGGTGCTGCTCCGCATCCAGAGTTGCACAATGACCGGCTCTCAGGATGGCGTCCAACCCCACCCCGAAATTCGCGCGGTTGACGCGGCCCCCGTCGAATGCCGCATACAACGCGCTCTTGAGCCGCTCGTCCCCCTCTATTCCCGCCCAACTGCGTTCCGCGAATTCCTCCATCGAGTTCCCAACGAAGGTGGGGGAATGCGCCCACTGCGTTGCGGGCGCTCCATGAAAGAGCGATGGGTCTGTTGCCAAGGGCAACGTATGAACAACAGGAAACCCCGCCTGCTGCAGGTAGCCCGTATACGCCTTGTCCCATGTCAGTGCGATGGAATTGGCCGTCGCAAACGTCCCCCGCCCCATGACAATCGTGCGCGGGTCGTCAACAAACCACGTGACATACGGGACGCCCAGGTCCTCGAACAGCCTCGCGAGTAGCCCACCAAGGTCCATCCCGCTCAAATTGATTGAAAGGATGAAATCAGGCTTCAGGGTCACCAGGGTCTCCAGCAGCCGCGCCACCTGCTCCTTCGACAGGACCCCCTCCATGACAACCGGCACCGGCTCCACCTGCCAACCCATCGCCCGCGCGGCATTCTCGCACGCCCCGTCCAGCCAATACTGCCCCCGCAGAATCAACACGCGCGGCGCTTCGCCCGACATCTTGTCGTAGGACATCATGTCCCGTAACCGGTTCGAAATGTGTAGCCGTGGCTCATTCATGCCGCCGATGGTAACAGCGGACCGCCCACCGCGCAAAACACCGAACCGAGCCATGACAAAACTCTCTGGAAATGTCCCCTGCGAAACCGATCCACAGGGGAACGGCCGTCTCGCCCGTAGTTCAAACCCACCAAACAAAGGTACAAACCACGGGGACACGGCGAACACGGGGCAAGATGACTTGCGGACCCCCGCACCAAATCCTGTCAATCCTGTAATCCTGTCCAATTCTTCCGCGGCCCCGCATTGACTCCCCGCCAGACGCATGGTATGTTCAAGGGCGGTGTGGTTTTCGGCAATTGGCCGATGGGGCAGACAAATCATAGTGATCAGGTTCGTGTATTCCCGGATACCCTTCTATATCCTCTTCATCTTCATGGTGCCGGTGGCCTACTCTCAGGCCCCAATCAGGGACCACACGTGCTTCCAAGTATACCCACCCTATTCTCCCGCGCTGGATATCGGTTCCGATATGGCAATCACGTACGGCGTGGGGGAGGACTTCGCCCAGAAGGTCGCGGGCTGGCGCGAGCATGGATACCTGGTCAGCTTGATGACCGGCATCTCCTGGGGCGGCTATGGCTCCTACTACGGCAGCGGCGAAGCCTTCAAGAAGGACGAGGTGCAGACCGCCAAGGACGGCCGCCTCTACATGCACGGCGACAGCACTGATGTCGGCTACAACGTCCCCACGGACGCTTACGTCGAGTACATCAAGAAATACATCGAACCGGCCATCGACGCGGGTGTTCACGCAATCTATCTCGAAGAGCCGGAGTACTGGGCCAACACGGGTTGGAGCGAAGCCTTCAAGCGTGAGTGGCAGGAGCACTACGGCGAATCCTGGCAGGCGCCCGACAGCAGCCCGGACGCGCAGTACCGCGCGAGCAAGCTGAAATACGAACTCTACTTCGAGGCCCTGCGCGACGTCTTCGCATACGTGGATGCCAAGGCCGGGGAGAAGGGTATCACCATCGAGTGCCACGTCCCCACGCACAGCCTTATCAATTACGCGCAGTGGCGCATCGTCAGCCCGGAATCGCACCTCATCGACATCCCGCAACTCGATGGCTACGTGGCCCAGGTGTGGACGGGCACCGCGCGTTCGCAGAACACCTACCAGGGCGTGCGCAAGGAACGCACCTTCGAAACCGCCTTCCTGGAATACGGACAGATGCTCGCGATGGTGCGCACCACGGGCAAGAAGGTGTGGTTCCTCGCCGACCCCGTCGAGGATAATCCCAACTACAGTTGGAACAACTATAAACTCAATTACGAATGCACGATCATCGCGTCCCTCATGTGGCCGGAAGTCAGCCGCTACGAAGTGATGCCGTGGCCCGACCGCATCTTCCAGGGTTCGTATCCTCCCGTGGACCTCGATACGAAGTCCGGTGAACGGCAGGGGATCCCCGCCGACTACGCCACGCAGTTGCTAACCGTGATCAACGCCCTCAACGAAATGGACCAGCCTGACGTCCGCTATGAAACCGGCACCCAAGGCATCGGGGTGGTCGTCTCCGACACGATGATGTTTCAGCGCGCGGCGCCCGAGCCGAGCGATGCCTCCTTAGGTTCCTTCTACGCTCTGGCCCTACCCCTCGTGAAGGTAGGCGTGCCCGTTGAGATGGCGCAACTAGAGAACTCTATTCACCCGGGGAGCCTATCGCGCTACAAGGTTCTCCTGTTGACCTACGAGCACCAGAAGCCGTTGCGCGCCGAATACCACGCCGCTTTGGATGCGTGGGTGCGCGCGGGCGGTTGCCTGATCCTCGTGGACGACGGTTCAGACCCCTACCACGGCGTGCGTGAGTGGTGGAATGCGAATGGCACGAATGGTGCCAAAGCGTATGACGATCTCTTGGCCCGCTTGGGCGTCACCGCCGCAGCGGAAGCCGCTCCGGAACCCATCGGCCAAGGCTTCGTCCGTTTTGTACGCGAACGTCCGCGCGACTTGCAAGGGACACCTGAAGGCGCGGAGAAGGTCCGCACCTGGGTCCGCGAAATGCTCGGCAAACTCGGCCAGGATCTGGTGACACAGCCGTACCTCTGCGTGCGGCGTGGTCCCTTCGTCGTGGCGTCGGTCCTCGATGAAACGGTCGTCGAGAATCCCGAGGTGCGCTTCACCGGCCAATACGTCGATCTTTTCGACCCCGCGTTTCCTGTAGTCAAGGAACGGGTCCTGCGTGCAAACGAGCGCACGCTGCTTTATGATCTGGACTGGGCGCGCACAAAGAATGCTGGTGCGAAAGTCGTCGCGGCGGGGGCGCGGATACGCGGCGAAGCGTTGAAGGCGGGGCAATTCCATTTCACGATGCGGGGACCATCCGGCACGACAGCGCGCGTGCGTGTGCTGCTTCCGGCGGCGCCTTCGGCGGTCGCGGTGGAACCCGAGGCGGATGTCCAACAAGCGTGGGATCCCGACAGCTCCACGCTGTGGCTGTCCATGCCCAACACCGCGCAGGATGTTTCCGTAACGGTGAGTCTGTAGGCGGGTACCATTGCCGGCTTTTGTGAACGCCCCGGAAATTTGGTAGAGTGCGGGGATCGAAGGCATACGCGGAGTGCAGTAAGCATGATAGAAGAAAAGTTCGTCCGGCTGATCTCCAATGAGACAGGGGTTCGCGAGACCCAGGTTCAGAAGGCCATCACACTTCTCACCGGGGGGGCGACCATCCCCTTCATTGCCCGCTATCGCAAAGATGTCACCGGCGGGTTGAATGAAGAGCAACTGGAGAGGATTGCTGAGCGTAACGATTACTTCGTTTCGCTGACTGCCCGCCGCGCCGCGGTGCTCGAAGCCATCGCCAAGCAGGGGCAGCTCACCGAGGATCTCCGCAAAGCGATCGAAGAATGCAACGACAAGACGCGCCTAGAGGACCTTTACCTCCCGTACAAAAAGGCGCGCCGCACAAAAGCCACCGTGGCCCGCGAGAAAGGTCTTACCCCGCTCGCCGATTTTCTGTGGGCGCAGCAGCCCGGCGACAAGACGCTGCAAGAATTCGCCCAGCAGTTCGTGACGCCGGAGAAGGCCGTGCACTCCATCGAGGAGGCACTCGAAGGTGCTCGCCACATCCTTGCCGAGCGCATCTCCGTCGATATCGACGCGCGCAGCATCGTGCGCGAACGGATGTTCAAACAAGGCTCGATCGCCGCGCACCCCACCAAGAACTGCGAGGGCAAGCAGACCAAGTACGAAGCGTATTACGAATTCCGGGAGCCCGTGTCCAAGATTCCGTCTCACCGCTTCCTAGCCGTTCATCGCGGCGCGAAAGAAGGCTTCCTGCGCATGGAGCTTGCCCTCGACGACGCCGAACTCCTGGCTGAGCTTGGGGCGAAGTACATCACCGCCCAGGACGGACCCTTTGCGGAGCAGGTGAAACTGGTCGTGGATGACGCGTACAACCGTCTCCTGCGGCCATCTCTGGAGAACGAAGTGATCGCCCTCGTCCGTGAACGCGCCGACGAAGAAGCTATCCGCGTGTTCCGGGAAAATGCCCAGAACCTCCTGCTCTCCGCTCCTGCCGGCGCCATCAAGGTCATTGGCGTCGACCCGGGCATGCGCACCGGATGCAAGTTGGCCGTCGTCGATTCGACCGGCGCGTTTATCGAGAGCGCCACAATCTTCCCGACGCCTCCGCAGAACGATGTGGAGAATGCGGAGAAGGTTCTGCTCGCGCTGATGGAAAAGCATGTTGTCACGGCCATCGCCATCGGGAACGGCACCGGTTCAAGGGAAGCCGCGCGTTTCGTCAAACAGACGCTCGCGAAGATCAATCCCAATGGCGCTTTCCTCGTCCTCGTGAACGAAGCGGGCGCTTCCATCTACTCGGCCTCCAAGATTGCCCGCGAAGAATTTCCCGAACTGGATGTCACCGTGCGCGGCGCGATCTCGATCGCGCGGCGTCTGCAGGATCCGCTGGCCGAATTAGTCAAGATCGAACCGCGCCACATCGGTGTCGGGCAGTACCAGCACGACGTCAATCAGAAAGCCTTGCGCGAAGGACTGCACCGTACCGTCGAGTACTGCGTGAACAGCGTCGGGGTCGATCTGAACACTGCTTCGGTGCCACTCCTTCGCTACGTGAGCGGTATCCAAGCGGACACCGCCACCAACATTGTCGAGTTCCGCACAAAGGCCGGCGGCTTTGCCAGCCGCCGCCAGTTGCAGGAAGTGAACGGCGTCGGCCCCCGCGTCTTCGAGCAGTGTGCGGGCTTCCTGCGGCTGCAGCAGGCCGAGCACCCACTGGACGCCACCGGAATTCATCCCGAGGCCTACCCGATCGTCGAGCGCATCGCCGAGACGCTGGGGATGAACGTGCGTGAGTTAGTGTCCAATTCGGAGGCGCTCGCCAATCTCGATCTATCTGCCTTCGAAACCGAAAACATCGGCGCGATCGCGCTGAACGATATCCGCAGCGAATTGATCAAGCCCGGCCGTGACCCGCGCACGGTGTTCATGGTTCCGAAATTCCTCGAGGGAGTCGATTCCGTACAGGATCTTGAAGAGGGCATGGAGATCGAAGGCGTCGTGACGAACGTCACCGACTTCGGCGCGTTTATCGATATCGGCGTCCACCAGGACGGCTTGGTTCACTTGTCCGAACTTGCGAACCGTTTCGTGCGCGACCCGCGCGACGTCATCAAGGTCGGCGAAATCGTCAAGGTGAAGGTGATCAAAGTCGATAAGGCCCTCCCACGAATTTCGCTGTCGATCAAGGCGCTTCTTCCTCCGGAAGAGCCCAAGCCGCAGCGCCCCCGCAGGCCGGCCCGCCCCCACCACGGCGACCACCGGCCCAGCGAAGCACGGCCCGGTGAACCGTGCCCCGGAGATGGGCGGCCCGCTGTGCACGCGCAGGCGGAGCGGCCAAGTGCCGAGCCTCGCCGCGATCGTGGCGACCACCGCGAATCCGGAGGGCCGCGTCCGCACCGCCGCGACAAAGAGCGGTCCGCCGCCCTGAAAGGTTCGCTCCGGTCCGGCAAGGGAGGCGGAGGCCGCCGCCCGTCCGCACCGCAGCAGCGTGGCAGCGACGATGGCGCGCTCCACAACACGCAGTTGGCCGACCAGCTCGCCGCACTGAAAGCGAAGCTCGGCTCCTCCTGACGCGCACGGCCCGCAACACGCGTCCAGCGCGATCCCGCGGGACCGCTTCACGCGTAGTGTGCGTGCCGGAAGAACATCCCCCGGCGCTCCGCGCCACCCCCTTCAAAGGGGGAATCAATAACGCGTGCCCGGCGGGCCGCGTGTTCTTCCGACCAGAGGCCCATGCGATGCCCTGAAGCCATCTCGGAATTCTACAAATGTAGTGTCGCAGAATTCCCCCTTTGAAGGGGGTGGCGCGGAGCGCCGGGGGATGTTCTTCTCTTCTTCCTTGGAGGCGCAGCCTCTAAGATTTCTTGTCTTCCGGCTCGCTCTTGCCGAGCGACGCGGCCGCTTCCCTGAGGTTGCGCAGCGCCTCCCTATTATCCGGATTTAGCGCGTGCGCGCGCCGAAAGTACTCAAATGCGCGTTCACGCTGGCCGAGTTCCAACAGGACGGCGCCAAGCTCATTGTACGCGGGGTCGTAAATCGGACATGTGGAAATGGCCTCCTTGAACGCGCGTAGCGCGCCCTTGAGGTCGCCCGCCTCCGCCGCCGCTCTCGCCTCGCGCGTCAACCGCGCCGCAATCTGCTCGGCATGTCCTGCGCCGCCCTTGTCGAGCCTCCACTTCGAACAGAAGATTGTCTCATTCGCGTCGATCAACGCGTTGTACTTCCCGGCCGCGTAGCCCATGGCGCGGAAGGTGCGGCTGCCATAGTGAAAAACGAAGCAGTCCAAAGCGACACAGGTGCGGTACCCCGCCTGCCGCGCGCGCAGGCAATAGTCGTCGTCCTCGAAATTGCCGATGCCAAAACGTTCGTCGAGCATGCCCACTTCACCATACGTCTTGTCGCGAATGAGCAGGCAGAATCCGACGAGGCGTTCCACATCAGCGACCTGCCCCTTATAGGCTTCCCACCGCCCCTGCGCGAAAGTGTTGACATCTTCCATGAAGGGAAGTTCAAGTCCGTCGATGAGCTGGGGACCGGACACATAGTTGGTCATGGGACCGAGGAGGCCGATAGTCTCGTGACGGTCCAGTACGTCTACAAGTCTGGACAACCATTCCGTCGGCACGCGCGTGTCGCTGTTCAGCAGCAGGACGTGCCCCTCGGCGTGCGCCAGGCCGCTATTCACCCCTGCGGGAAACCCCAGGTTGGCGCCGGTGTGGACCACCGTTGCGCCGGCTACGCTGTCAAAGTACTCCCCGGCGCCATCGGTTGACCCATTGTCCACGAGTATCAGTTTGTACGGATACGCGGTGTTCGCAACGATGGACTCGACACACTCGCGGCAATACTCGACTTCGTTGAAGGCGGGAATGATGATGGATACAGGCGTGGACATCCCTCTATTCCACGAACTCGCCCACCTGCGGACGCCGGAACACGCGAGGCCACACCCAGGGAATTGGCCGCATGGTATATCCCACCACCAGCACAAACACCCCTTCGCCAGTTGCGACTTTAAGGCGTGGACGCGTCGCCACGATTTGGCCCGGCTGGGCGGGGTAAGTGTCGGGTTCGACCTTGGCTCTCGTCACCATGATCGTGCGCCCCCGGTACCGGAAGCGCGCGAGCGAATAGGGGAAGCATCCGCGCACCTTGCGCTCCAAAACGGCGGCGCCCTGCTTCCAGTCCAGATACAAGTCCTCGTCCTTGAGCTTCCGATCATAGGTGGCGAGCGAGGTATCCTGCGTCGTTCCATGGAGCCCGTCGCGCTCTACGCGGTCCAACAACTCCGGCAACGCCTCGCTGGCCAAATCGCCACAGCGCCGCACCAGCGATCCCGCGGTTTCCATATTGCGGATCTCCAAGCGGTGCTGTTCAACGATGGCTCCAGTGTCAATACCTTCATCGATGATATGAAACGTCACCCCTGTTTCCGCGTCACCCGACAAAATGCACGCGCGGAACGGATTGGGTCCCCGGTGCGCGGGGAGTAGGGCCGAATGACAATTCATGCAGCCGATGCGTGGTATCTCGATGATGGGTTTCTTCAGAATAATCGAGAATCCGCCCACCAGGACTAGATCGGGCTTCAACGCGCGGAGTGGGTCCAGCTCCTTGTCGTTCATCTTGTTGATGTACAGAATCGGGATGCCGTGCCGCCTTGCGATGCCCGTCACGGTCGTCGTGCTCGCGAAGATGCGGCCCGCCAGCGGAAACAGCCAGCGATACAGACCGCGGACCTGCCGCCCATCCTGGATGCATGCGCACAATTCGTGTTTCGATTCCTGGATCGCCTTTACAAAACGCGTGGCCATGTAGCCGCTTCCCGCCACCGCGATGCGCATCGGTCAGCCTTCCATCACGTTTCGATACCACGCAAAGAACATCAGCAGCGCCCAGAACTGCCTGCGGCGGTATACATTGTGACCGGCCGAACGGAGAATGACTTCCACCGTATGCCAACGAAAGAGCCCCGTGGAATCGACGCGTTCCGGTGTGATCGTCTGCCGTGCAACACTCTCGATGACCCGCACCGTGTGCCCGCCCTGAGGGACACGAAAACCGCGTCGCGCCCGCAATCGAACCGGACCCGGCAGGCGCTCCCGCATCGCATACCGCAACAGCGGTTTGCTGCGTACTCCAAACTTGACATCCGCCGGGATCCGCAGAACGAAGTCGACTAGCGCATCGTCCAAGTACGGATGCTCCAGCGTGATGCCATGCGCCGCGGCCAGCCGTTCGCACTTCACCAACAACAGGTTCGGAAAGCCGACGCGTAGATCAAGCGACATCACGTTGGCTGTGAGGTCGGGCTGCGTGAACACGTCACAAAGTGGGGGAGACCCTTCACCCAGCTCGTGCAGGGCGGAAGCCATCGCGTCCGTATACAGCTCTTGCCGCTCCTCCCGATCGAAGACCGACACCAGCGACAAGTAAGACTCCTGTGCGTCTCGGATCGAAGCCAGACTTCGGCTGGCCCTGCGAACGAACACGTTTGGAGGCAGCGCCGGCACGAGATCGCTCACCAGACCAGCCGGCACGAAACGATGCGCCCCTCTGGCCTTCTCCATGAAATGAAACCGCGCATAGCCTCCCAGCAACTCATCCGCGCCATGTCCCGTCACAAATCGGTCTCCGTGGGCCGACGCCGCCTCCAGCACAAGCCACCAAGGAAGCACCGACGGATCCGCGATTGGCTCGTCAAGACTTTGGATCGCCTTGTGAAAGGCCTCTTCCGTGATGCGGCGCCCGGGAACGATTGCAAGCGCCCGGCCCATCCGCCGCGCGGAATCACGAGCCCGCCGCGCTTCGTCGTGCCAGAGACGATCCAGGTTGACAAACAGCGGCCGCAGGTTGGGATTCAGGGCCCCCAGCGCCGCACTGTCAATGCCTCCCGACCACAGGAGCTGCGTCGCCGTACGGCGCGCGACCGCCTGTTCCAACAATTCGCAAAGACGTCCCGCGGCGGACTCCTTGGACATAGGATCGGAATGCAGGTTGAATGACCAGACCCGATAGCGCGTCATCTTGCCTTCACTGTACTCGAGCACTTCGCCCGGCGGTACGTGTGTGACTCCGTGCAGCATCGTGTCTGGGCCGGGGACACACCGGAGCGTGAGGTACCGATCGACCGCCGCCAGGTTGAGACGTTTAGGCACAAGGCCGGAGGCAAGCAGCCCCTTCAACTCGGACGCGAAAAGCAGGAAGTTCGAACCCTGATAGGTGAAGAGCGGCCGCTGGCCAAGCCGGTCGCGCATCAACCACCACCGCCGCGACTCATCCAGTGCGACCACGGCTGCGAAGGGGCCCCGCAGATTCAACTGGGTCGGCAAGGCCGAAGCCGTGCATTCCGCATGTACCTGACCCGCGCTCAATTCGGCTCCATCGCCGCCGTAGGGCGATCCGTCAAGAAGGCACAGCGCCTTGCCGATGGGATGCGATGCCGCCACTGCGAAGCCAGCACCTTCGGCCCGGTGCCGCAATTCGGCGCGCCCGGACATCGCCCGTGTCATGGCGTCCACGGCAGCCTTGTCTTTCGTGCCTATGATGCCGCAGATGGCGCTCAAGACCTAAAATACCTTCCTGGAATCCACCATGAGAGTGACCGGTCCGTTGTTGACGAGATGCACATCCATATGGGCGCCGAATTCGCCCGTCTCCACATGTAGCCCCCGGGCGCGCAACAACCCCACAAAGGCCTCGTACAGAGGTATCGCAAGCTCGGGACGCGCCGCATCGCTGAACGAAGGCCGCTTCCCCTTGCGGCAGTCGCCATACAAGGTGAACTGCGAAACGGCCAGGATGCTCCCGCCCACATCCTCCACAGAGAGATTGAACTTGCTGTCCTCATCGGCGAAACAGCGGAGCCCTGCGATTTTGTCCGCGAGATACCGCGCATCGGCTTCGGTGTCTTCGCTGCCGACCCCCAGGAGGACCATGAGACCCTTGCCAATCCGCGCCACGGCGCGCCCTTCAACCGACACGGAGGACTCGTCCACCCGCTGCACAATTGCCCTCATTGGCGGCCCAATTGCTCCTTTGGAATCTGGCCGGCGCTCGCATGATCCGCCCGCTCGTCCACCAATTTCGCTTGCTAAGGTGAGTCTATCAAGCACTCAAGGGCAGTTCAAAGAATCCCCTGCAAGAGCCCCATTTGCTGGCTCGGCTTGCCCGCGCTTGCCCGTGTCCGTCCGTGCTTCCCCTCAAATAGAGCGCCGCTCCGGTTTCCCGGAGCGGCCACATTGCCAGGACCATTTCGCTACGCAGCTTCGCGAATTCGCTGCACCGCCGGAAGCAGTAGTCCAATCAAAACCTGGATGAACTGCCAAATCAAGTCGAAAATACCCACTTTCCCACCTCCTCTCCTCATTATGCGGACTCGGCGTCGATCGGCATTGGGGTGGCAGGGCAGTAGCACCCGGCACGCCCCTGGATATGGTTGAGAAGCGTGCTCTCAGCAGAACCTCTACCCACAGCTCACCTTGCCCGAGCCTTCACACACCAAGTATACATCGATTCCCGCAAAACGTTAACAACGTCGTAGGCTCGTAGCACATTCGCACCCGGCCCGAAGGGCCCTCTGGGGTTCCCCTTTGAAGGGGACCGGCACGAAGTGCCGAGGGGGATGTTTGGCCCCAACGCTCTACCCTCGCATCTCCTCCGAGTTATTCCTCCCACAGCTTGGATGCCCCGCGCTCGCGGCGCTATACTCGGTTGGCCTCACAAACACAAGGGAGTGACGCGCATGATTGTCGGCGTACCCAAGGAGATCAAACTCGGCGAGAAACGCGTCGCCTTGCTGCCTACCGGCGTCGCGGCTTTCGTGACCCACGGCCACACCGTTCTCATCGAGCAAGGCGCGGGCGAAAATAGCGGCATCACCGACGCCCACTATACTGCCGCGGGCGCCGAGATCATTCGTGAGGCCGCGTCCCTATGGGAACGCGCCGGACTTATCATCAAAGTCAAAGAGCCCGTGGCCCAGGAACTCGATTTCATGCGCCCGGAGCAGATCATCTATACCTACTTTCATCTCGCCTCCAGCGAATCGCTGACGCGGCATCTGATGACGCGGCAGGTCACTGCCGTTGCCTACGAGACTATCCAGCGCCCGGACGGATCCCTTCCGTTGCTCGTACCCATGAGCGAAGTGGCCGGGCGCCTCGCGGTCCAGAAGGGAGCATTCTGTCTTGAGGCGGGAAACGGCGGCCGCGGCATCCTTCTGAGCGGCGTCTCTGGGGTCAAGCCCGCGCACGTCGTCATCCTCGGCGCGGGCGTGGCCGGCCAAAACGCCTGCCACGTCGCTGTGGGCATGGGCGCGCATGTGACCATTCTGGACATCGATCCCGCGCGCCTTCGCTACGTGCACGACATCATGGGCGGACACGTTACCACCCTGATGTCGAACCGCGCGACCGTCGGCGAGGAAGTCGAAAACGCCGACCTCGTCATCGGCACTGTGCTCATTCCGGGCGCGCGTGCCCCCGTCCTCGTCAGCCGCGAGATGCTCCGGCGCATGCGGCCCGGCGCCGCCGTCGTGGACGTCGCCATCGACCAGGGCGGGTGTTTCGAAACCTCGCGCCCTACTACCCACAATGACCCTATTTACCGCGAGCACGACGTCGTCCACTATTGCGTCACCAACATGCCGGGCGCGGTACCGCGGACTTCCACCTATGCCCTGACAAACGCCACCCTGGGTTACGGACTCGCCCTCGCGGACAAAGGCCTGGAGCGTGCCATCGCCGAAGACTCCGCTCTGCGCAAAGGGCTAAACGTCTATCAGGGCCGGGTGACGCACAAAGGCGTGGCCGATGCCTTCGGCCTGAACTGCGCCGAGGTCTGACATGAACATGGCCCAAATGCGCCGGGACATCGAATACCTGGCGGGCAATCTCGCCCATCGCGGCGCCAGCACGCAGAGCGAGCGTGCCGCGGCCGACTACATCCGCGAGCGTCTTCTCGCCTACACGGGCGACACGGAAGTCGATGATTTCTTCGCCATCGAGAGTCCATGGTTCATGTTCGCCTCGTACTATGCCGAATTCCTCGTAGTTGCCCTGCTCGCCTTCTGGTGGCCGTGGCTTTCTTTCGCCTATGGCCTGCTGGTCTTCGTCTTGTACATGGCGGAGTTCTCGGGATACCGCATCCTGGCCCATCTGCTCCCCCAGTACGAGACGCAGAATGTGGTTGCGCGCATACTCGCGCCCAATCCCAAGCGCCTGTTTGTCGTGACCGCTCACTACGATTCGCCCAAGTACAGCGCCATCACTTCGCCCCAGGCCCAGCCCTGGCTGCGTCTGCTTCACCTCGCCGTGGTGTTCTCCATGATCGTCGTGCTCATCTCCTGCGCGGCGGAAGCGATGGGCCTTTTTGCGGATGCCCACCTCCGAATCGATCTCGTGCTTCGCTGGACTGGCGTCACGGTGCTGCTCTGCGCGGCAGCGGCCCTCGCCTCCTGCGAGATATCCGGCGAGTTCGTGCGCGGAGCGTCCGACAACGCCTCCGGGGTCGCCGTACTGCTTGCGTTGGCGGAGCGATTCACGGAAGAACCTCTCCATGATGCCGACGTCTGGTTGGTTGCCACTGGGAGCAAAGAGACCTGGCTCAGTGGCATGCGCCGCTTCATGTCGGGACACGTCTTTGACAAGGAGACAGCGTTTTTCCTGAATGTGGACCGCGTGGGCGCCGGAAACCTCTTCTTCGTGACGGGGGAGGGAATGCTCCACCTGGTTTCCAGTTCACGCGAAATGGTGGCCGCGGCGGAAGCCGAGGCAGGCGCGTTTGGCGCGTCTGCTCTCCGGTGGCGTGGCTTGCCGTCCGACGCCTTCCTGCCGATCGCCCGCGGGCTCAAGGCGCTCAGTATCACCGCCATGGGCGGACGTGACACCCGGGTGGACATCGACGATGACGAAGACCGCCCCGGCGGCATCGACTATTCCACCGTCACCCACGCCGGCGCATACGCCGAAGCCATCATACGCCGCATCGCGGCGGCGTGAGCTGCGCGTGTTTCTTGCTCCGCCGATGGATTCCCCGATCTTCAACAATTGTCCCGCATCAGTCGAATCAAGGGAGGTGGAAGGGCGCCGAGCGGCGGATTATTCGGTGGAGACGGAATCGTCTCTTCCGTCCAGGGCGGCCAGCATGCTGTGCCAGGCCAGCGTGGCGCACTTGATGCGAACGGGGAACTCGCGCACGCCCGCGAACACGCAAAGCTTGCCGATATCCGCCTCGTCGATGGGGGCTTCTGGATTGGCTGTGACCATGTTGTGAAACTTGACGAAGAGGGCCTCGGCCTCTTTCTTGGTCTTTCCTTTGAGCAGCATCGTCATGACGGAGGCCGACGATTTCGAAATCGCGCACCCGGCCCCGTCGAAGCTCACGTCCTCGATCCGGTCGCCGTTCATTTTCACGTAGACGGTGAAGTGATCGCCACACAGCGGGTTGTACGCCTCAACCTTGTGGTCCGCGTCCGGCATGGGCCGGAAGTTGCGCGGTTTCTTGTTATGCTCCAGGATGACCTGTTCGTACAGCGCGCGATTCGCGGGCATCAGTCAAACACCTCTTTGACCTTGTGAACCGCGACCGCGAGTGCATCCAGGTCTTCTTTCGTATTGTAAAACGCGAGTGACGCCCGCGCCGTCGCGGGCACGCCAAATCGCTGCATCACGGGTTGCGCGCAATGATGTCCTGCACGAATGGCGACGCCGCAATCGTTGAAGATCTGTCCGATGTCGTGCGGGTGAGCACTCTCCATCGTGAAGGAAAGCACGCCCGCCTTCTCCTTTGCCGTCCCGATGATGCGCACGCCGTCGATCGAGGAGAGAAGCTCCGTTCCATACTGCGTCAACTCATGCTCGTACTTCGCGATGCGCCGCATGCCTATCGCTTCAAGATAGTCCACCGCCTCGCCGAGGCCAATGGCCCCCGCGATGTCCGGCGTGCCCGCCTCAAATTTATAAGGCAGGCCGCTGTACGTGGTCTTCTCAAAGGTGACGGACAAAATCATGTCGCCACCACCCTGGTATGGCGGCATCCTGTTCAGAAATTCCGCCTTGCCGTACAGCACGCCGATTCCCGTCGGGCCGAACATCTTGTGCGCGGAACACGCATAGAAGTCGCAGTCCAGAGCCTGCACGTTCACGGGCAAGTGCGGCGTGGCCTGGGCCCCGTCCAGCAGCACGGGAACGCCCTGCGCGTGCGCGAGGGCGATGATTTCCTTGACTGGATTGACCGTCCCCAGCGCGTTGGACACATGCGTCACGGCGACCAGCTTGGTCCGTCCGTTCAGCAGCCGCGCATACTCGTCGAGGACGAGTTCGCCCCGATCGTCCACCGGGACCACACGAAGCTTCGCGCCCTTTTCATCGCACAGCATCTGCCAAGGCACGATGTTGGAGTGGTGCTCCATCGCGCTGATGATGATCTCGTCGTCCGGGCCGACATTTTTCCGCCCATAGGTCTGCGCGACAAGATTGATACCTTCTGTCGTGCCGCGGGTGAAGACGACTTCACACGTCAACGGGATGCCGAGAAACCGTTGAACCTTCTTGCGCGCGTCCTCGTACGCTGCCGTGGCGACTTCGCTCAGATAGTGCATCCCGCGGTGGACGTTCGCGTTCTCGGAACGGTAGTACTGGTCCAGGCGCTCAATCACCGCCTTGGGCTTCTGGCTGGTGGCGGCATTGTCCAGATAGACGAGAGACTTCCCGTTTCGCTTGACGTGCAGGGCGGGGAAATCCAGCCGTAGGCGCTCCACCTCAGACGGAGTGAGCGCCTCGGTTTCCTCTGCCGCGGACTGTGCCGGCCTGTCCGCTGTTGCTGTGCTTATCGCCACTTTGCCTCTCTGCGTGCCATCAACCGGGAATGGGACTGTACTTGGTATACACGAATTTCTCAAGCCGGGCGCGCACGGGCTCCACCTCGATCTGGTTCACGACCTCGTCGGCAAACCCGTACGTCAGCATGCCCAAGGCCATGGCCTCGCTCATCCCGCGCGTCTGGAAATAGAACACCAGTTCCTTCGGAGGGCGTCCAACGGTTGCGCCGTGCGTACATTTCACGTCGTCCGCGAAGATCTCCAGCAGCGGCTTTGTGTCAATCGTCGCCTTGTCGGAGAGGACCATGTTTTGATTGAGCTGGTTCGAGTCGGTCTTCTGGGCGTTGCGCTGCACCATGATCTTCCCGCTGAACACCGCGTGACTCTTGTCGTCCAACACGCCTTTATACCCGATCCAACTCGTGCAGTGCGGCTTGGCGTGTTCGATGGACGTCGCGTTGTCCACGAGTTGCTCGCCTCCGGTCATGTACAGCCCGTTCAGCGACGCACTCGCGCCTTCGCCGTCCAGCACCACGCCCAGTTCATTGCGCGCGATTCTTCCGCCCTGGACAATTGCGAAGGAGCGGAACGAGCTATCCCGGTCCTGGTGGACGCGCGTCGTGGCCAGGTGGTAACCGTTCGTACCTTCATTCAGCATCTTGATGTATTCGAGCCTCGCGCCTTCGCCCACGGCGATTTCCGTTGCCGCATTCGTGAAGTACGTCACATCTACCGCGAGACTCGCGTAGCTTTCGATAACCGTCGCCGAAGCGTGCCGTTCCAGCACGATTAGATTGCGCGGGTGACTAGCCGTTTCCGCGTTCAACCCGGTGGTGATATACAAGAGATGGATCGGCGCCTCTACGGCCCGCTCCTTCGCCACGGACACATACGCGCCATCAAGCATGAATGCCGTATTCAACGCAGTAAACGCGCTGCCGCTGCCATTCAGGTAGCGGTTCAAATAGGGACGAAGCGTTTCGGCATCGCCGGCCAACGCGTCGGACAGGCTGCCCGCGCGGACTCCCGGCTGCACCCTCGAGAGATCGGGCGAGTAGAATCCATCCACGAACACCAACTCAGACCACTCCGGAACACCGTATGCGAGGCCTACCAAGTCGGCCGCGGTGAGCCCGTGGGCCGCCGGTTCCAGAGTGGACCGGAAGCGTGTACGCACGATCGGCGCAACGTTCGTGAATCGCCATTCTTCCATGCGTTTGTGAGGAAAATCCAGCGACTCGAAACGTGCACAGGCATCTCTGCGCAACGCGTTAATCCACTCCGGCGACGAGGACTTCACTCGCCCCAAATCGCCCAGGTAATGGGCCTTGTCATCTATGCGTTCGGCGACTTCAACCATGGTGCCGTTCTCAATCCTTCACGATACTACGGGCGTATGCGCTACGCCGTCGCGTATTCCTCTTTGACCCAGTCATAACCCTTCTCTTCCAACTCCAGCGCGAGGTCCTTGCCGCCTGACTTCACGATGCGCCCCTTGTAGAGCACGTGCACGTAATCCGGCACGATGTAGTCGAGCAGCCGTTGATAATGCGTCACGAGGATCATCGAGCGTTTCGGGTCGCGCAGTTTGTTCACGCCATCCGCGACGATGCGGAGCGCATCGATATCCAGGCCCGAATCGGTCTCATCGAGGATCGCGAGCCTCGGCTCTAGTACCGCCATCTGCAAGATTTCATTGCGCTTCTTTTCGCCGCCGGAGAATCCCTCGTTCACAGGGCGTTCCGCGAATCTCGGGTCGATGGCAACCATATCCATCTTGGCGCGAAGTAGATCCCGAAACTCCATGGCGTCGAGTTCTTCAAGCCCGTGGCTCTTGCGAATTTCGTTAAGACCAGCCTGGAGGAAGTAGGCGTTGGAAATCCCCGGGATCTCGACCGGGTACTGAAACGCCATGAACACGCCAAGACGCGCGCGCTCCTCCGCGGGCATTTCGAGCAGGTCCTTCCCAAGGAAGGTCACGCCACCCTCGGTGACTTCATACTCTTCATTGCCCGCGAGCACTTGCGCCAGCGTGCTTTTGCCCGAACCGTTCGGGCCCATGATGGCGTGCACTTCCCCCTCCTTGACGGAGAGGCTTACGCCTTTGAGGATCTCCACGCCTTCCACATTCGCGTGCAGATTGGAAATCTCCAGCATCTATCCAACACTCCCTTCCAAACTGACGCCCAGCAGTTTCGTGGCTTCCACCGCGAATTCCATGGGCAGGTGATCGAACACTTCCTTGCAGAACCCGTTAATCACCATCGAGATCGCGTCTTCGGTCCCGATGCCGCGCTGCTTGCAGTAGAACAACTGGGCCTCGCTGATCTTTGACGTGGACGCCTCATGCTCCACGTTGGACGTGTTGTTGCGCACTTCGATGTAGGGAAACGTGTGCGCGCCGCACTGGTCGCCGATCAACAGTGAGTCGCATTGCGTGTAGTTCCGCGCACGTTCCGCCTTTGGCATCACCAGCACCTGGCCCCGGTAACTGTTGTTCCCATGGCCGGCGCTGATCGTCTTCGAGATGATCGTGCTGCGCGTGTTCTTGCCGATATGCACCATCTTGGTGCCGGTGTCCGCCTGCTGGCGGTGATTGCTCACCGCCACCGAGTAGAACTCGCCCACCGCGTTGTCGCCGATGAGCAGGCAGCTCGGATACTTCCACGTGATGGCCGAACCCGTCTCGACCTGCGTCCACGAAATGCGCGAGTTGCGCCCCGCGCACTTGCCGCGCTTCGTCACGAAATTGTAGATGCCGCCTTTGCCGTCCTTGTCGCCTGCATACCAATTCTGGACGGTCGAGTAGTTGATCGTCGCGTGGTCGAGCGCCACCAGTTCCACGACCGCCGCGTGAAGCTGGTTCTCGTCACGCATCGGCGCCGTGCACCCTTCGAGGTAGTTCACCGACGCGCCTTCTTCGGCCACAATCAGCGTCCGTTCGAACTGACCCGTCTCGGCCGCGTTGATCCGGAAATACGTCGAAAGATCCATTGGGCATTTCACGCCCTTGGGAATGAAACAAAACGATCCATCGCTGAACACAGCCGAATTCAACGCCGCGAAGAAATTGTCCGTTGCCGGCACCACCGAACCCAGGTACTGCCGCACAAGCTCGGGGTGTTCCTTCACCGCTTCGGAAAACGAGCAGAATACGATTCCCTTCTTCGCGAGAATCTCGCGATGGGTCGTCGCCACGGAGACGCTGTCGAAGACCGCATCGACGGCCACACCCGAAAGACGTTTCTGCTCTTCCAAGGGGATGCCCAGCTTTTCGAAAGTCTCCAGTAGTTCCTTGTCCACCTCATCCAAGCTGCTCAGCGGTTTCTTCGCCCGCTTCGGCGCGGAGTAATAGCGCTGGTGTTGGTAGTCGATGGCGGGATACGTTACGTTCGCCCACGACGGTTCCGTCATGGTCTGCCAGTGCCGGAACGCCTTCAGGCGCCATTCCAGCAGCCACTCCGGCTCCTCTTTCTTCGAGGAAATCAGGCGTACCACGTCCTCGTTCAGACCGCGGTCGATCGTCTCCGATTCGACATCCGTGGTCCAGCCGAACTTATAGGACTGATTGGCCAGCTCGGCAATCTCGCGATTGCTTTGCTCCACACGGGTTCCCGTGTAGTCCTTGTCCTTGACGGACTCTGTTTCCGCCGGGACTTTCAAAGGCGGAGTGCTCATTCCAAACGCTCCAATGCATCTGATGGTGCCTGGTTATGACCTACATCGTGCTAACAAGCGGCGATACGGCAAATGTTTCAATTCAGAACCGGCATGCCCCGGCGGACATACGTCGCCCCCGCGGTGAAATGACAGGAGATACATGCCTGACGGCCGCGCACGGCGGGCTCACCCCAAGGCTTTCGCCGTGTTTCGCCCTGTTCAGAGTGGTCAACACCAGGGGGATAACTCCATATTCCCGAATAATTTCCATGCGCAACGGCCCGCCCGCGGCCCCCGGCGGACATACGCATTAAGTATATGCTTTCCCCAAGCCAACTTCATCCCAAATCCTGCAGTTGAACGCGCGCTGATTTGGTAATGCGTTGTCGGTGCAGGTCATGGGCTCAGGTGCGAGTTCACCCAAGGGGCGAGGGGCAGACACGAATGGCACGGACGGGCACGGACAAACACGGACGCACACGGACAAACACCGACTGCAAGGACAGCAGGGACAGCAGGGAAAGCAGGGACAAAAAAAGACAAAAAGGACAAAAAGGACAAAAAGAACTGCAAGGACAGAGACACGGACGCACACGGACGGGCACGGACGCACACGGACGCACATGGACCGGACACGGACGCACATGGACCGGACACGGACGCACACGGATCGGCCATGGGCACGGCTTCGCTAGGAAGCTGGGGTATTTGCGTTGGTTGGCTGGTTGCGTCGGAACTCGGCGTAGGCTCGGAGGGGGGAGCCGATTGGGAAACTTTCGGGGGGCATTTTGCCTTCTCTGAAGAGGTCGAGGAAGTGCTGGAGCACTTGGTTGGAGTCTTCGTCTATTGCGTGTTCG
>JADLGB010000225.1 GCA_020849535.1 Candidatus Hydrogenedentota bacterium | reverse complement strand
GATGGCCATAGGGTCAGCGCTCGCGTTTCTCCCGGGGCTTGATCACCAGTAGATTCGCGTCGTACGTTAGCACTCCCAGCAGGATTGCGCAAATCACGCGATCGATGTTGACCTGGTAGTAGTTATCTTCCGTGAAAGGATTGGGCAGGAGCGGGTCGGCCACGAGCACTTCGCGGGATGCCTTGTCGTATCCGCAGAGCACCACGAAGTGGCCGGCCGGGTCGCCGCGCACGTCGTCGTCATCGTCGTTGGGTCCGTATTCGCGCGCACAGCGGTAGAGGTAGGTCGCGCTCAACCCGGTCAGGATGGGCGTCTCCGCACTCAGGTAACCTTGAATGAGCTTCGGGGTAAGGTCCTCGAAGCGGATCGTACCGCCTTTTTCCAGCACGTCCAGGTAGGCTTGGATGGCCTTGCGCAAACGGGGTGAGCGTTTGTGCTCGTACCGCGCCCGGAGGCGGGATCGAACATCCGGGGGATTGTCCCCGAACCAGGTTGGGTCGAATACGTTGAGGTTGTAGGTGTAGATGGTGGCGTCGTAGCCGTGCCGCAGGGCATGGCCCGCCAAGAAGGCCGCGAGCGTGCCGCCTTCCTCGAGCTTGGGCGTCTGCTCGATCACCTCGGCGAGGTTCGCGTCGTCGCCGTAGTAGTGGTAAACGGCATGCAAGCAGGTCGGCCCGCAAGTCGTCTCGTCGGGTTGCGGCTGAATGTCAAACTGAAACCGTGCATCCATCTCAATCGCCCTACGGCATGCGAAACCCCGCCCTCGCGGATCCGCAATGCTTCTCCCCCTTGCCCAGACGCGCCGCTACACCACCCGCGCCGGGTGTGCCCCGGCACGACCCACGGTATTGTCGAAGCGCAATGTTTTCGATTCGCGACAAGCCTGGACGGCCATCGATACCGCCACCATCGCGGGATACGCCACGTGCTCACCACACGCGCAGGGACGCCGCTCCCGCATCCCGTGCACCCAGTCCGCCACGTGATCGCTGGAGGCGGGCGCCGCTAGAGTCGTGCGCGGCGTGGCGCCAAACCGCGCGCGGAATACTTTCTCGTGTTCCGGCTCGCATTCGACGACGAGCCTATCGCCATGGAGGTACAGACTGGCGTCCGCGCCGCGAATGACGGAAGGCTGGTTGTGTCCACCGGCCGGGGACGACGTGAGCACGGCCTTGAGGCCGCTCGCATATTCGCAGGTCATGACGAGGCTATCGAGTGTCTCGCGGCCGTCGCGGGCGAACACGCCGCCCGCCGCCGAGACCCGCACCGGCGCTTCCGGTCCAATCGCGACCAGAAGGGGTGCCAAGCGCTGGAATAAAATGTCCGCGGCCTCGCCCTGCGAGTAGTCCGCATAGTTCCGCCAGGAAACGTAGCGCCTCTCATCGAACGAGCAAGCCGGGTCTTCTCCCTGGAATGCCTGCCATTCGCGGCGCGTGAGCTGCACGCCTGCCCGCGGCGCGCGTGCCGTGCCGGGGTGGTGCGCACCGGAGTTGCTTTGACACCACACGAGAGCGCCGAGTTGACCCGAGCCCGCCACGTCGCGCGCGGCCGCCCATTGGCCTTCAGAGCAGGCGCGGGCTCCCACTTGGACGATGCAACCCGTTGCCATGGCCGTGTCGCGGAATGCACGGGCCTCGTCCAAGGTGCGCGTCATCGGCGTTTCGCAATAGACATCTTTGCCCGCCTGCATCGCGGCGATGGCCATGGGCGCGTGCCAGTGATCGGGCGCGGCGATGACCACGGCATCCAGGTCATCCGCATGGACGAGGGCTTGCCAGTCGCTGGACGCCCGCGCGCCGCAGAGCGATGCGGCGTTCGCGGCCGCGCTGGCGCGCGCGTCGCACACGGCGGTCACGCGACAATGCAGCGCATCGGCCCGCTTGGTGAACTCGCGAAGGAGCGCGCTGCCGCGCCGCCCCGCGCCGATGATCCCGATGCGGATGGTGTCGTTGGCCCCAGCCACGCGGTCACGCGACATCGCCGTAAACGGTATTGCCGCGGCCGCCGATAATGCCAGGAAACTCCGTCGCGTCACGCGTGTGCCGCTCGCATTCAGAATTTGGATTTCTTGTCGCAATTTGGGCCTCATCTTTTGTCTTCGAATCTGTGGATCTATGCCTTTGCTATGGAACCCCTTCAGGGTACTAATGATATGTATCGGACCCAGGGTAGGCCTCCGCTGCGCTTCGGCCAACCCTGGGCTACGAGTATATTGGCCCTTCAGGCCACAAGAGGGATGTCGCATCGCACCGGGCGTCCGGTGGCTGTCAACCCTGCTCGCGGTCGCTTACCTCGATTTCAACTGCGTTCATCTCCGCCATCTGCGGACAGTCCTCTTCTTCAATCGCGGCTGTGCCGCGCTGTGTTCACGCGTGCCTCCTCAGTTGCCGATCGGTTTGATTTCGATGTCTTTGAAATCGACTGTGCCGCCCGGATCGTGACCCTGCAAGGTGATCCAGCCGCTCTCGTTGCCCGCGTGTTTCTTGCTTTCGTAGTCCACGACGTTCTTGCCGTTGACCCACACGATGATGTGCGGACCGTTGGCTGTCACGCGCATGTGGTTCCAGCGATCATCACCGGCGCGGAGTTCCGAGGCCTGAACCTGATCCCAGATGGCGCCGGTGAACTGTTTTGGATCGTGGTTGTCGATCTGGGCTTCATACGTGCGCGGCCACGGGTCATCGCCGCTGCAGCGGAAGAACACGCCACTGTTGGCGCGCGGGCTGTGAGGGCGAAAGGACAGACGCAGATCGAAATCACCGAAGGACTCTTCCGTGCGGATGCCGTTGCGGCCTTTGTCCCATCCGTCGGGCCCGCTGACTTGAAGGCAGCCTTCCGGGGTCACATGAAACACCGGGTCGCGCAAGACCTGCCACCCGGTGAGGTCTTTGCCGTTGAACAGCGGACGCCACCCTTCCCCACCGGGAAGGGGTTTGATTCGGATGTTGCGAAATTCCACGGCATCGGAATGATCCTGCAGCGCGATGTGGCCGCGCAGCGGACGCGTGTTCGCGGGCTTCTGCCATTCTTCCTTGACGGTCTCCGGCGTGTAATCCAGCGTGTTCGCGTCGTAGAGTTGCGTGCCATTCATGAGCGTGCGGACGCGCCGGCCGTCCGCCATGACCTCGACGCTGTTCCACTCGCCGAAAGGCTTGTCGGCCTCGACCTCCGGCGGCACGACGCTGTAAAGCGCGCCGGATCGCTGATAGGGGGTCTCCCATTTCGCGCGGATGACTTGGATCTCGAAACCGTCGAAGGCGGGATTTCCCTCTTTGGGCGCGCGGATTCCCACGCCCGAGTTGCCTTCGCCGCTGATGCAGCGGTACTCATAGCGCAGGACGAAGTTGTCGAACTCATCATTGGTGAAGAGCCAGTCGCCACCGGGTTCGCCCGTGACGAGTATGATGCCACCTTCCTTCACCTGGTAGGCGTTCTTGTTCTCACCGCGGCTCCACCAGCCGTCCAGGTCCTTCCCGTTAAACAACGGATAGAAGCCCTCGGCGGCTTCCTCCGCAGTGAGCAGACCATCCGCGACCCACGTGGGTTGCGCGGGCTCTTGTGCGAGCGCCGCCCCGGTCAGGAGGGTCATTCCCAGCAGAAATCCAACGATGTGTTTCATTGCGTTCTCTTCCTCTAAGTACCACTCAACCCAAATAGGCGGCCACTTGGCAGCCACACATCCCCCGGCCCTGCGGGCCACCCCCTTCAAAGGGGGAATTCCGAGGGCACTTCGGGCCGCGCATTCTTTGCGCCAGAAGTCCACGTGTTACTTTCAAATGACCTCATTTTCTACAGATGGTCGTGCATCATTCCCCCTTGTGAAGGGGGTGCAGGGGGATGTTCTTCGAGCCAGATGCCTGGCATCCGGTGCGCCTCCAATTGCGTTACGCGGTAGTATGCAAAGGCGAATCGCCACGCTTGGCGCAGCGATTCGCCGCTAACTCCGCTGATCGATCTACGCCTTCAAATTGGGGTGATACGGAGCCTTTAAGGACCAGCCGTTCTGATACGGGCGGTAGGCCCACTCGTTGGCGAGGGCCACGGCATCCGTGTCCTTGCCCACGAACTTCTCCGTGGCCGCATCCCATTCGAGCTTCGCATTGGCAATGTAGGCGCATTTGCCCGTGATGCATGTGGTCACGGTGTTGTACGCCACGTCGATGTTGCAGATCGGGTCCTGGCGGCTGCGCACGCACTGTGCGAAGTTCTCCCAGTGCCCGTTGTTCATGTCGCCTTCGAGGGCGTCGCGCTTTTCAACCGGTTCGCACCCCTTGTTGTCCTTGAACGGATAGACTTTGTACCCGAGACGATCAACGCGCATGCTGCCCAGGGTGCCATGGAAGAAGATGCCGTGGCCTGGACTCTTCTCGGCGGTCCCTTCGAGCCAGTCCGGGTTCCACGCGCGGTTCGAGAAGCTCAGGATGTAATCGTCAAACTCCCAGAACGCATCCAGCGTGTCCGGGGTTGTGCGGTTGTCTTCGAGGATGAAATTGCCGCTGGCGGCGGTCACGCGCTTAATCTTCTTCTCCTCGCCCATGGCCCACAGCGCGATGTCGAGCAGGTGCGCGCCCCAGTCCGTGATCTTGCCGCCGGAATAGTCGGTGAACCAACGGAAGTTGTAGAGGAAGCGGTTCTTGTTGAATGGCACCTTTGGCGTCCAGCCGATGTAACGTTCCCAATCCAGCCAGGACGGCGGCTCACTGTCAGGCGGATTCCCGATGCCTTTGACGGTCGCATGGTCGTTGTTCCAGCACTCGACGCGGCCGATCTTGCCGATGTAGCCGTCTTTGATCATCTGGACGGCTTCCTGGAAATACACGCCGCTGCGCTGCATCGTGCCGCTCTGGTAGACCTGCTTCGTGCGGCGGACCGCCTCGCGAATGGCCTTCGCTTCGGCGAGGGTGGTGCACAACGGCTTTTCGCAATAGACGTCCTTGCCCGCTTCCACGGCCATCAGGGACGGAAGGGTGTGCCAATGGTCCGGCGTCACCACGACTACAGCGTCCACGTCCTTGTTCGCGATGATTTCTTCGAAATAGGTGTGGGTGGTCGGGGCGGGATACTTCTGGCTGATGATGACCGTCGCCTGTTCTGTGAACTTCGGCACAAGATCGCACACCGCAATCGGCTGTATGTCGTCGCGGAGCAAGGCAATCTGCAAGTCGCGCGTCCCCATGCTACCCAAACCGATGTGGCCGGTCCGGATCTTCTCGTTGGCGCCCATGACGGTCTGCGGCATGATGCTCTTGTACACATCCGCGCGCGCCGTTTGCGTCGCCACCGTCGCACCCGCGGCGACACCCGCCGCAACCTTCGCAGCGTCGCGCATGAAAGCGCGGCGCGTTACATCGCTCTTCTTCGACATGCTCCGTCCTCCGTATGGCTCCCAAAAAACTGCCGCGGGGTACCCCCCGTAATCAACCACTCATACTACCGAATCCCGAAGCGGTTTCCAAACGATGAAGTAGACGAAGGAATAGACGAGGAAGACGGGAGTACCTTTCGCTTGCGAGGCCACACGTGCCGACGAAAGACACAGGCGAGGGCGCCTGTGCCACACGCGCCTGCCATGCCTGTGGGGGTTCCTCCTATCTTGCCGTCCTTGGTTTGCCCATAACCATCAAGGATTTCAGCCAAACGAGGGATTCGTGATTGTCGTGTGGCACAGGCGCCCTCGCCTGTGTCCCATTCTTATCTGTGGAGAATCAATCTACTGTAAGGCATTACATTAAAATCAGTTACAACAGATTGCCTCTACCTACACCTTCAGGTTGGGATGATACGGGGCTTTCAACGACCAGCCGTTCTGGTAGGGCCGGTAGGCCCATTCGTTGGCCAGGGCGACGGCATCGGTGTCCTTACCCACGAACTTCTCGGTTTTGGCGTCCCATTCGAGTTTCGCGTTGGCAATGTAGGCGCATTTGCCCGTAACGCACGTAACCATCGTGGTGTAGGCCACGTCGATGTTGCAGATGGGGTCTTGGCGGCTCCGCACGCAATCCGCGAAGTTCTGCCAATGGCCAACGTTCATGTCCCCTTCAAGGGCGTCGCGTTTTTCGACCGGTTTGCATCCCCCGTTCTCCTTGAACGGGAACACCTTATACCCTAGCCGGTCAACCCTCATGCTGCCCAGCGTGCCGTGGAAAAGAATGCCATGGCAAGGAACCGGACTCCCCTCGGCAGTCTTCTCAAACCAGTCTGGATTCCAAGCGCGGTTGGAGAAGCTGAGAATGTAATCATCAAACTCCCAGAAAGCGTCCAGGGTGTCCGGGGTCGTTCGATTGTCGTCAAGGATAAGGTTGCCGCTCGCCGCCATCACCCGGCGGATTGGTTTGTCCTCCCCCATGGCCCAGAGGGCGATGTCGATCAGATGGGCGCCCCAGTCCGTAATCTTGCCGCCCGAGTAGTCCGTGAACCAGCGGAATTTCTTGATATAGCGGTTCTTGTTGAATGGCACCTTAGGCGTCCACCCGATGTACCGGTCCCAATCCAACCAGGGCGGAGGATCCTCGTCTGGCGGGTTGCCGATGCCTTCGACCTTGTCGTGGTCGTTGTTCCAGCATTCGATGCGGCCGACCTTGCCGATGTAGCCGCTCTTAATCATCTGCACGGCTTCCTGGAAGTACACGCCGCTCCGCTGCATGGCGCCGCTCTGGTAAACCTGCTTGGAGCCGCGCACCACAGCGCGGACGGCTTGTGCCTCGGCAATGGTGGTGGATAATGGCTTCTCGCAGTACACGTCCTTGCCTGCCTCCACTGCCATGATGCTGGGAACCGTGTGCCAGTGATCCGGAGTCACCACGACGACCGCGTCCACGTCCTTGTTCGCGATGATTTCCTCGAAGTAGGTGTGGACGCTCGGTGCCGCTTGCCCTCGGCCGACGATAAGGTCCGTGGCGTGCTCAGTGAACTTCGGGTTAAGGTCACACACGGCGATGACCTGCATGTCGTCGCGCATCGCGACAAACTCCAGATCCCGGATGCCCATATTGCCTACGCCGATCTGCCCAACACAGATCTTCTCGTTCGCGCCCATGACGGTCTGCGGCAGGATGCGCTTGTAGACGTCCGCCCGCGCCACGGTAACGCCCCCGGCCACCCCCGCCGCGACCTTCGCCGCATCCCGCATGAAGCCGCGCCGCGTCACTTCGCTCTGCCTCGACATGCCCCGGCCCCCCTTTCGGTTGGAGTTCCCGCGCGTTGCCCCGGCTACTACCTCCTACACTATCGCATTACGCGGCGGTTTCCAACATGAAGACAGACGCCACACCCCGGCGAAGCGTGACAAGAGAACGAGCATCGCGGCCCCCGGGTCCCTATCCGCAAATATCGTAGAGAACTTTCGCAGTTGATCGGGCGGTTGTAGTTCACCCAAAAACGGCAGTCGAGCCTGGGAATACCACGCCCGTCATCCTCGCGAAGGCGGGGACAGCGTGGCAAACCATGAAGATAGCACCAGTTTGACAGTCAAACGGCGCCCACCCAAATGGTGATGACACCGTTCTCCCCGATGCGTTGCGCCAAGGCAACCTCACCACACACAACGAACTCAACAGCCGTTTCCAGAACAAAGCCTCCAGGTGGCGCGAATGCGACGGCTGTGACGGCGAGGTGAGGCGCGTTTACCGGTGCCCTTCACTGGTACCTCTCGCGAAGGCGCCAAGCCGCCAAGTAAGACAGGCACGCTCTACGTCAGGGAACACAGGTAACACGCATCTGAAGCCCTGGTAAGGGCGCAGGGGTGTAGCCACGGGTGGAGCCGAAGGCGGAACCCGTGGATGGATACGCCACCATGCGGTCAAGCCCCAGCGTGGGCGGGGGAAGTCAAGCGAAACGGCCGCCATGACATGCGCTGGAGCGGCAGGCAGGCCCTGCGAAGAGTGGGATGACGGGACATCACCGAAGAATCCTGCGCCCCCGCTGGGGCTCTTATAAGGGAGAGGGCATGCGTACCCCGGGTTCCGCCTGCGGCTCCACCCGGGGCTATGCACCTGCGCCCCATCCGGGGCTCTGATGCGAAGATGCGCGTGGCAGACGATGTGGGCCGTCAAGTCAATCTCTTGAGCGGAGCGCTTGGCTGCCACGCTCGGAGAGCGAGGCAGTACCAGAATGCCGTCCTCTTGCTTCTCCACGTTCCTCCGCGAAGGCCGCGCCTCTGCGCTTGAGCGTTCTCAAATCACGGGCGAGACGCCCGTTCCCCCTTGTTTGCATCACCCCTTGTTTGCATCACCCCTTGTTTGCATCACGCCTTGTCAGTCACCTCTTTGAATCGGTGAAATCGGTGGATAAGCGCGTTCGGGCAGAACCCTATTTGGCGCGCGCGGGCACAGGCCGCGCCGGAGGCCCGGTGTAGCGGCTCAAGGGGCGGTAGATCCGGTTGTTGGCGGCCTGCTCCATGAAATGGGCGCACCACCCGGTCACGCGTGCGGCCACGAAGAGGGGCGTGTACAGGTCAAGCGGCAGGCCGAGCAGGTAGTAGGTGAGCCCGCAGGGGTAGTCGAGGTTTGGGTAGATCTTCTTGTCGTTGACCATGGGTTCCTTGATGGCGTCGTAGATGGCCATCCACTCGTGGGCGCCGAGGCTGGCGGCGAGTTTGCGCAGCTCGCGTTCGAGGATGCGGGCGCGGTGGTCACCGTGCTTGTACACGCGGTGGCCGAACCCCATGACCTTGCGCTTATGGGCCAGGGCGTCCTTGATCCACGCCGAGGCCTCCGCGGCGGTCTTGAACTGGGTGAGCATCTCCATGGCAGCCTCGTTGGCGCCGCCGTGCAGGGGGCCTTTCAACGCGCCGATCGCGCCGACAACCGCCGACACCAAATCCGAGAGCGTGGAACAGATCACGCGGGCCGTGAAGGTGCTGGCGTTGAATTCGTGCTCCGCGTAGAGGACGAGCGTGAGGTCCAGCAGACGCGCGTGAAGTTCATCCGGCTCTTGGCCGTTAGCCTGATACAACAGTTGCGCGGCGTGAGACAGACCCGGTTTGGCGTTCAACGGCTCCTGGCCGTTGAGCAGGCGGTAGCGGGCCGCGATGATGCTGGCAATCTGGGCGGTGAGCCACACGGAACGCTCGCGCAGATCCGCGGTGTCCGAGACGGGATCGAAGTGGCCCGTCATCGACACGGCCGTGCGGAGCACGTCCATCATGGGCACGGCCTTGGGGATCAGCCGCAGCGCGTCGACAACTTCCGGCGCGAGGGGGCGATAGCCGTCGAGGCGCTGCTTGAATGCCGTGAGGGCGGCGGCGTCCGGCAATTCGCCGTAGAGCAGCAGGTGGGCGGCTTCTTCGAAGGTCGCATTCTCGGCGAGGTCCTCGATCGCATAGCCGCGATACAAGAGGACCCCTTGATCCACGCAGGCGATGTCCGTTTCGCCCGCGACCACGCCATCGAGTCCGGGACTGAAATGCAGCTCACTCATGACCGATCTCCCGTCTATTGCGCGCGGGGCAGCAAAACCCGCGCATCACCTTTGCCAGCAGGACAGCAGTTGAAAGGGACTGACACCAGGAGGTTCAGGCGTCGTAGTCCAGCAAGTCGTAGAGTTCCTCGCGCGTTTGCATGCGGTCGAGCAGGGCCCGTTGCGAGCCTTCGCGCTGGAGGACGCCGAGGGCTTCTTCAACGGCCCTCATGGCGACTCGCTGCAACGTCACGGGGAAGATCACGATGTTGTAGTCCAACTCCGCAAACCGATCGACGGAGAGGAACGGCGTCTTTCCGAACTCGGTCATGTTCGCGAGCAGAATGGTGTCGACATCCTGCGCGAAGCAGCGAAACTCCTCGATGGTCTCGAGGGCCTCGGGAAAGATGGCGTCCGCGCCGGCCTCGAGATAGGCGTGGGCGCGGCGCACGGCGGCGTCATACCCTTCCACGGCGCGCGCGTCGGTGCGGGCGATGAGCAGGAAGTCCTCGCTGGTCTTGGCTTCGCATGCGGCGGCGATCTTCTCGCAGAACTCCTCAATGGATACCAGCCGCTTGCCTTCCAAGTGGCCGCAACGCTTGGGGAACTCCTGGTCTTCGAGATGGATTCCGCTCACGCCCGCGGCCTCGAGGACGCGCACTGTGCGTGCCGCGTTGTCGGACCCGCCGTAGCCCGTGTCGGCGTCGGCGATGATGGGGATGGTCGTGACGGAGGCGATGTGCGCGCAATGCGCGGCGGACTCCGTCAGCGTCATGAGGCCGACGTCCGGCACGCCGCCAACGCTGTTCGAGAGCACCGCGCCGGAGACATAGAGCGCCTCGAAATTTTCCCGTTCGATGAGGCGTGCGCTCAGCGCGTTGAAGGCGCCCGGCATGGCCACGGTGTGGTCGGCCAGCAACGCGCGGAGCACATCGGAGCGTTCGGCAGACGATGGCGTCATAGGCGAAGGTCCTTGGCTTAGAGACCCGGTGGAAACGCGCGCTTTCGCGCGCCGTGGCCCAAGATTGACAGGCCCTTGGCGGCCCTGTCAAGCGGAGGGAAGAGATCGGACCGATTGGACGGATCGGACGGATCGGTCCCAAATTGGCAAACATGCGGACTGGCGCAGGTGCCATCGCGGGTTGCCTTTTGGGTACAATGGGTGCCTGCAAGGCGCGCGGTCTCGAATATATGCGTGGTCAACCGCAAGTTTCCCCGGACCGCCGCTTGTCATGCTAAGCAAGGACGCCGCACATGGGCACGGAAATCGAGCGCAAGTTTCTGGTCAATGAAGATCTTTGGGTTCCGCCGGACACGTATATGCGCTGTACGCAGGGCTACCTGGCGGTGGGACCGCCGGTGGCTGTGCGGGTGCGGATGATGGGCGACATCGCGACGCTGAACATCAAGCGCGCGACGCTGGATATCGAGCGGATGGAGTTCGAGTACGAAATCCCCGTCACGGACGCGCGCGAGTTGCTGGCCCATGCATGCCTGGGCCACCCCATCGAGAAGACACGCTATGTGTTGGAACACGAAAGGCACAAGTGGGAGATCGACGTGTTTGAAGGAAGAAACAAGGGCCTGATCGTGGCGGAGATCGAGTTGCGCCGTCGCGACGAGACCTTTGCCAAGCCCGCGTGGGTGGGCAAAGAGGTATCGGGCGATCCGCGCTATCTGAATACGCATCTTTGCCTGAATCCGTACACGCAATGGGAGGATCGGTGATGGGCGCCTCCAACGTGTACTGCCCTGTGGCGGTCGAGTCCGTGGAGTTCTTCGTGCGCAATGTCACGATGCGGCTTCCGTTCCGCTATGGGAAAGCGTGTCTGGTTGCGGCGCCGCTTCTGCACACGCGCCTCACCGCACGCGACTCCCGCGGCAAGAGCGCCGTCGGCGTCAGCGCCGACATGCTGCCGCCGAAGTGGTTCGACAAGTCTCCGGACAAGACCTACCGGCGCAACATCAGCGATCTCATCCTCGCCGCGAAGCTTGGCGCGAAGACCTATTGCGAGGTTGGCGGCGAGTGCCGCAGCCCCTTCGTGATCTGGCACGAGGCCTGCGACATCATCACGGAAACGGGACCGCTCGTGGGCCTGAATGGCTTAAGTTCCAGCTTCGGCTCGTCGATCGTGGAGAGGGCCATGATTGATGCCGTAGGTAGACTGGTCCACGCCGACTTTCACACGATGCTGCGAGAGAATCTGCTGGGCATCGATCCCGGGGCTGTGCACCAGGAACTGAGAGGCCAGTGCGTCGCGGACAGCATTGCACGCGAGCCGTGCCCGTCTTTGTTCGTGCGGCACACGGTGGGCATGAGCGATCCGATCCGCGACGCGGATATCGAATCGAGTGGCCGCCGCAACGGGATACCGCAAAGCCTGGAAGGCTGGATTCGGGAGGCGGGTGTACGCTATTTCAAGATCAAGGTCAGCGCGGACTTCGAGACCGATCGGGCGCGTCTGCTCGCAGTGGCCGCCTTGCTGGACGCCGCACTCGACGGCGGCTATCGCGTTACCCTTGATGGCAATGAGCAATTCTCAAGTGCGGCGGAATTTGTCGAATGGTACGGCGCTTTGCGTCAGCAAGGAGAACTCGGGGGCCTGCTCGACAAGGTTCTCTTCATCGAGCAGCCGATCGAGCGAGGCGCCGCCCTCTCGCCGGATGGCACGCGAGGACTCATGAACGCCCCGTTGCCGCCGGTCATCCTGGACGAGTCCGATGACCGCCTTGACGCATTCAAACGCGGTGTCGAACTCGGCTATCACGGGGTAAGCGTGAAGAACTGCAAAGGCGTGTTCAAAGCGTTGCTTAACAAGATGCTCGCCGATTCGTACAACGCGTCCGGCGATGGCCGTTACATTCTGTCGGGCGAGGATTTGTGCAACCAGCCCGTGGTGCCGTTGCAACAGGACCTGTGCACGCTGAGCGTGCTGGGCGTGGAGCATGCGGAGCGAAACGGGCATCACTATTGCGGTACTCTGGATCACGTGTCGCCCGCGGAACTGGGGGCCTGTCTCGATACGCATAGCGCGCTGTACGAACCGCATGGAGATGGCGCACGCGTGTGCATCCGCGATGGACGGCTTGACCTGCGTTCGTTGCGGCAACCCGGATTCGGGATCGGCATCGAAACGGATTTCGCGCACATGACGCCGCTCGCGGATTGGGAGTATGAGTCGTTGGGAATCGAAGGGGAATGAGCGTAGCGCGCGTGCGTATCGGTACCGCGGGGTGGTCCTACGAGGACTGGAAGGGTATCGTCTATCCGCAAGGCATGCCGAAGACACTCCATCCCCTTGAGTACCTGTGCGGTTTCTTCGACACGATAGAGGTCAACTCGTCTTTCTACCGGCCGCCAAATCCGGTGCACGTGAAGTCGTGGGCGAACAAGGTCGCCGCGAATGCGGCGTTTCAGTTCACTTTCAAGTTGTGGGAGCGTTTCACGCACCAACGCGACACGTGGCCCACGGACGCCGAGGTCGCGTTGTTCACCGAGGGGATCGCGCCCGCCGTGGATGCCGGAAAGCTGGGGGCCGTTCTCATTCAGTTTCCCTGGAGCTTCAAGCGAACACCGGAGAACCGGCAGTGGCTGGCGCGCGTGTTGGATGCCTTCAACGCGTATCCACTAGCGCTCGAGATTCGCCACGCTTCGTGGAACGTGCCGGAGGTGTACGCGGGTCTCGCCGAACGGCGCGTGGCGTTCTGCAACATCGATCAGCCGCTGTTCCAGAACTCGCTGGCGCCTACGGAACAGGTGACGGCACGTGTGGGTTATGTGCGCCTGCATGGACGCAACGCCGCGGATTGGTTTCGCGAGGACGCCAGCCGCGACGAGCGCTACAACTACCTCTACAGCAAGAACGAGTTGGAACAGTGGCTGCGCATGATCCGGCGTATGCGCAAGCTCGCCGAAGAAATCTACGTGATCACCAACAACCACTACGAAGGGCAGGCGGTCGTTAACGCCTTTGAGCTGCGCTACGACCTCGAGGGCACCCCCCAGCCCGTGCCCGAGTGCCTGCTGAAAGCCTATCCCCGCCTTGAGGAGATCGCCAAGGTCTGAGCATCGCTGCGTTGGGTGAGGGACAAACCCCGTGTTTCGCTGCGGAGATAGGAATCTCGGCGCGTCCGCTGCGCGAAAAACGGGGATCAGTCCCATTCAACTGCCGTTTTCGTTGGGTGAGGGACAGACCCCGTGTTTCGCTGCCGAGATAGGAATCTCGGCGCGCATCCGCTACGCGAAAGACGGGGTCAGTCCCATCTAGCTGCCGTTTTCAGGATCGTGAGTGAGCCTGGATTGCGTATGTCCGTATGCGCCTATGGGCTGAAAGACTTCCGAAGACAGCCCGCACCCCCTTTGGCGATGCAGGCTGCTACGTTCCATTATGTAACACAAAATCTTATCAAAGTATGGTACACTTAACTGGAGTCATACTCACGGGCGCTTGGAGCAGCACCTGCCGGCGGACCTGGAAGCAGCCCCTGAGTCTCCACATGCAAGGCAACGCATTCTCTCAGGCTGTTGACGTTCTTGAGCGGGCAACCGATGCGCGGGGTGCGCAGTATGGGCGGCAACACGACTCTCAAGTATGCGAGATATGCGCGTTTGTCACTCGTGTGCGCGCTTGTCGCGCTGCTCACGGCCCTCACCGCACTGCTGGGGTGGGTGATTGGGATGCCGCAACTTGCCAGTTTCGGCGGGGACAGGATTCCAATGGCGCCCAGCACGGCGATATTCTTTGCGCTGCTTGGGATTTCCATAATTCTCAAGACTTTCGCGGCGCGGCGCACGGCCGCATTCTGGGCCGGCATGGGAATCAACGCCGCGGGCGCGCTTGCCGCGGCGATGCTGCTTGTGCTGTCGAGCGCGGGGATACACCCAGCCCTCGAGCGAATGGGGTTTGGAGCGGCGAACACGCCCGAGGGAATCCCGCTGGGGCACATGTCCCCGGCGACGGCAGCGTGTTTCTTATTGGCGTGTCTGTCGTACTTGCTGTTGCCGCGCGAGGTGACGGACCGACACCGCCGGACGCTTGCCGCATTCTGGTTCGCGGCGGCATTGACCGCGGCGAGTCTCGTGTTCCTGCTGGCCTATGCGTATGGAAGTCCGTTGCTGTATGGGGGGAGCTTCATTCCGCCGGCGGCATCGACGTGCCTGGCGTTTGTAGCGTTGGGAACGGCCTTGATGGCGCTATCGCGGCCGGGCGGGATGGCGGACGGCGATGCGGAGCCCGCACGCGCCCGGTATGCCGGCGTGAAGCTCGTGACCGTGTTCATCCTGCTGTCCGCGGGTATCATCGCCATGGGCCGTGCAAGCCTTCTCGCACACGAGAGTCACTATCGCGCCGAAATCGAGCGCCACTTGGCAGGCGTGGCGGCGCTCAAAGCGGACGAACTCGCGCATTGGCGTTACGAGCGATTGGGGGACTCACGCGTTCTTCACGAAAACGCGAACTTCGCGTCGCTCGTGCGGCGCTGCCTTGAATCCACTCCCGATCCGGAAGCATCGAAGCTGCTGCGCGCGTGGCTTGAGCAGGTCCAGTCGGCATACGAGTACGACCGCGTCTGCCTGTATGACGCGCAAGGCGTCGAACGGGTATCCATCCCCGCCGCACCGGAGCAGGGAGCGGCACTATCTCCGGGCCAGGCCATCGACGCCCTGCGGCCGGGTCAGGTGGCCATACGGGACTTCTACCGGGATGAGTCAGACGGGCGCGTCTATCTCGCGCTGTTCGTGCCCATTCTGGATCCAGCGGGCGCGGGCGGCGTGCAGGGGCTCGTCATGCTGCGCATCGATCCGGGCCGGTATCTTTATCCGCTCATCAACCGTTGGCCCACGCCGAGCGAGAGTGCCGAGACGCTCCTCGTCCGCCGCGAGGGGAACGACACCCTCTTCCTGAACGAACTCCGGATGCAGAAAGGCACCGCGCTCACCCTTCGCTTTCCCATGAGCCTGGAGCGCATACCCGCGGTGCAGGCCGTGTCCAGCCGTGAAGGAATCCTCGAGGGAATCGACTATCGGAGCGCACCCGTCATTGCCTGCCTGCGCAAAGTGCCCGAATCGCCCTGGTACCTGGTCGCGAAGATCGATGCCGCGGAGGTCGATGGGCCCTTGAGAGAGCGTCTCTGGGTTAACGTGGCCCTCGTGAGCGTGCTGATTCTGGCGGCCGGGGCAGGGATGGCGCTGATCTGGAGGCAGCAGCGCGTACGCCAGTACAAGGAACGCTATGAGATGGCCGAGGCCTTGCGGGCGGCGCAAGCGCGCTATCACCACCTGCTGGACGACATGCAGGAGGGCTTTCAGATTGTCGGGTTCGACTGGCGTTACGTGTACCTCAACGACGTGGCCGTTCGCAGCGCCCGGCAGCCCAGAGAACTTCTACTGGGCCGCACCATGATGGAGTGCTATCCCGGCATCGAGGCCACCGCGATGTTTGCCACGCTGCGGCGATGCATGGAAGCGCGCGTGGCGGATTCCGTGGAGAACGAGTTCGCGTATCCGGACGGGTCATCCGAGTGGTACACGCTCAGCATACAGCCGGTGGAGGAAGGCCTGTCCATCCTCTCGCTCAATATCACGGAGCGTAAACGCGCTGAAGGGCGTGTGCTGGAATTGAATCGCATCCATGCCATGCTCAGCGAGATCAATCAGACGATTGTCCGGGTCCGAGAACCTCAAGCGCTGTTTGAGAAGGCGTGCCGCATCGCCGTGGAAGAAGGAGGTTTCCCCCTCGCGTGGATCGGGCTCTTGGACGAGGCGAAAGGCGCCATTGGCATTGCGGCTTCCTTCGGCGACGCCAGTGGATATTTGGAGAAGGCTGGAGCCATGCTGAGAAGCGGGGCCACGGATCCGTGTCCCATTGGAACGGCCCTGCACGTCCAGCAGCACGTGGTCTGCTCGCTGACCGCGCAGGAGGCAACGCTCGCCGAGTGTCAAATACATGCGTACGAGCATGGGTTTCAATCGATCGCATCATTCCCCCTGGTGGTATCCGGCGCGTATCGAGGGGCCTTCACACTGTATGCGAGCACGCCGGACTTCTTCGATGAAGAGGAACTGGGTTTATTGGATGAGATGGCGATGGACATTTCCCTCGCCATGGAACTTGCGGAGAAGGAGGTCAAGCGTAAACAGGCGGAAGAATTGCTGTCGCAAGTGGAGACCCGTCGGCGGATCCTCTTCGAGCAGTCCATGGACGCCATCGTGGTGCTGGACAGGGAAGGGCGTGTGTTTGAAGCCAACCAGCGATTTGCCGAGATGCTGGGGTACGGTATCGAGGAGGTGCAGGCGCTCCACGTTTGGGACTGGGACGCCCAGTGGACTCGTGAGGAATTGCTTGAGAGGCTGCACGTCACCACCAATGCAATCTTCGAAACGCAGCACCGACGGAAGGATGGCGCCATCCTCGACGTCGAAATAAGCGCTGCCAGCGCGGATTGGCGCGGACAGCCGCTGTCGTTTTGCATTCAGCGCGACATCACGTGGCGCAAACGTGCCGAGGCGAGGATGCGCGAGGAGGAGGCCCGTTACTTGCTCCAGCGGGACTCGATGATCGCGCTGACAGCGCGCAGCGATACCACGCGCGACGACCTGCAGGCGACGCTTCAACGCATCACGGAGGCGAATGCACGAACCCTGGATGTGGCGCGGGTGAGTGTCTGGCGATACAACCGCGACCGCACGGCCATTCATTGCCTGGATCTCTACGAGGCGAAAACCGGTGGGCACTCCTCGGGGCTGGTGCTGAATGCCGAAACCTATCCCGTCTACTTCAAGACGCTTTCCCAATCCGACCTCATCTCCGTGGAAGATGCCCTCGACGACCCGCGCACGCGTGAGTTCTCCGCAACCTACCTGCGCCCGCTGGGTATTACATCGATACTGGATACGGCCATCCGCCTGGGCGGGGCGCTCGAGGGCGTCCTGTGTCACGAGCATACGGGCGCGCATCGCAGATGGACGCAGGACGAGGAAACGTATGCGCTGGCGACGGCCAACATGGTGTCTCTTGCGATGGAAGCGTCGGAGCGCAAGCGTGCGGAGGAAAGCCTGCACGTGCGCAGCGCCGCGATCGATGCGGCGGTCAATGCCGTCGTGATCACCGACACCACGGGCCGCATCGAATGGGCGAATTCGGCCTTTTCCACGCTTACGGGATACTCGCTTGATGAGGTCATAGGCCGAAATCCAAATAAACTGATCAAGTCGGACGCCCATGACGACGCCTACTACGAGAACATGTGGACGACCATTCTGGACGGCCGCGTCTGGCGGGGCGAAGTTATCAACCGCAAAAAGGACGGCACGCTCTATACGGAGGAGATGAGCATTACGCCGGTCCGCGACGACGCAGGCGCCATCGTACGTTTCGTTGCGATCAAGCAGGACATCACCGAGCGCAAGCGGGCCGAAGAAACGCTGCGCGAGGCCGAGGAGCGATTGCGGCGGGCCGTGAGCGCCGGAAGCGTGGGATTGTGGGACTGGAATCTCCGGACCCACGCGATGCACTACTCCGCGGAGTGTAAACGCCAACTGGGCTACGCAGAAGAAGAAATCGGCGACGCATTCAGTGAATGGGTGGATAGGCTTCACCCCGATGACCGCGAGAGTGCGTTGCACAATGTGAATCGCAGTCTCGCGAACCCCCAGATACCTTACGGTCAGGAGTTCCGTCTCCAGCACAAGGACGGCTCCTACCGATGGATCCTGGTGCAGGGAACGTTAATGCTCGATGAAGAAGGGAAGCCAGCCCGAATGCTCGGCACCAACATCGACATCACCGAGCGCAAACGGCTCGAAGAGCAGTTCCTGCAGGCACAGAAAATGGAAGGTATCGGACGCTTGGCAGGGGGCGTCGCGCACGACTTTAACAATCTGCTCAGCGTCATCAATGGATACGCCGATTTCGCGCTGGAATCCATCCCGAAAGGGAAACCCCTGCACGAAGACATTCAGCAGATCCGGTTCGCGGGAGACAAGGCCGCGGGGCTGACGCGTCAACTGCTCGCGTTCAGCCGCCGGCAGGTCCTGCAACCCGAAATCGTGCACCTCCCCTGGCTTCTCGCGGATATCGAGAAGATGCTCAGGCGCCTGATTGGCGAGGATATCGAGCTTGATGTCGTGTGCCCTGAGGATGTGGGGCAAATCCGGGCGGATCCTGGACAGATCGAGCAGGTGCTGATCAACCTGGCGGTCAATGCCCGCGATGCGATGCCCACCGGCGGGCAGCTTACCATCGAGGCCAGCAACGTGGAACTCGACGAAACGTACGCCATCCAGCATCAGGCGGTGACTCCGGGGCCGTATGTGCTGCTGGCAGTCCGTGACACCGGGGTGGGCATGGACACGGCAATCCAGGCCAAAGTCTTCGAGCCGTTCTTCACTACAAAGGAGACCGGGAAGGGGACAGGGCTAGGACTGGCCACCGTGTATGGGATCGTGAAGCAAAGTGGGGGCAACATCTGGCTCTACAGCGAAGTGGGTAAGGGGACTGTCTTCAAGATTTACCTGCCCCGCGTGGATGAGGTGGCCCCTGAACGGCCCGGCGCGATCCCTAAGGTGATCGGAGAAGGTAATGAGACAATTCTCCTCGTCGAAGACGACGAATCGCTTCGCCCCATGATCCAACGCATTCTTGAAGGTGCGGGATATGTCGTCATTTCGGCCGCTGGCGGAGAAGAGGCCGAGGCGCTGCTCGCGAGCGGCACGGATGATGTGGCGCTGATTCTCACCGACATCGTGATGCCGGGCATCAGCGGGCCTGAGCTGTACGAGAAGCTGACCGCTCTCAAGCCCGCGCTTAGAGTCCTCTATATGTCCGGGTACACGGACGACACCATAATGCGCCGCGGAGTGCTGGGCGAGGGCGGGCAGTTCATAGGTAAGCCCTTCACCGCGACCGCCCTCACGCAGAAGGTGCGGGAGGTGCTCGACGAAACCTGAGCGCGCGAGGCGCCTCATATGGTAGCGTATGTGCTCGCGAGACGCGCAGTGAGAGGCTACCGATGGAGGATGATGGCGATGCGCTCAGGCTTTGGGGGAACGTTCGCGGCTTTCATATTGTGTTCCGTGGCGTTTGGACAGACGTCTGACCCGATCCCCTTGGACGGTGATTGGGCGTTTCGTCTGGACCCGGAGTCGCTGGGACTGTCGAACGGGTGGCAGGAGCAGGCCTTTGACGAGACTGTGTGGTTACCGGGCTCCCTGGATGAGAACGGCAAGGGCGTTCCCAACACCCTGGCGCATCGGTCGTATCTGAGCCGGGACTTCGAGTACGTGGGCGCCGCCTGGTACCAGCGCGAAGTGGTAGTCCCCGAGGATTGGGCCGGCCGGCCCTTGGAGGTCTTCCTGGAGCGTTGCCACTGGGAGACGCGCCTGTGGGTGGATGGGCAATCGGCAGGCATGCGGGACAGCCTCTGCGCGCCGCATGTCTACGCCATTGACGCGCTGGCCCCGGGCAAGCACACGCTGACACTGCGCGTGGACAATTCCGTGAAGTACGAAGTGGGCCTGCGCGCGCACTCGATCACCGAGCACACGCAGACCAACTGGAATGGCGCCGTGGGGCGCATGGAACTGCGGGCGCTGCCGCACGTGGCGATCACCGCGGTCCACGTGTATCCGAATGCGGCTCAACGCACGGCCAAGGTGCTCGTGCGCATCCACAATAATCTTGACCGAAAGGTCTCCTGCACGCTGACGGCCTCGGCTTGGGATGCAGCTTCGCAAACACGCTGCGCCATGGCGGCCTCCGCGGACGGCGCCGCGGAACTCTCCCTGGAGTTCGGTCCGGACGCGCCGCTATGGGATGAACACAGCCCGCGCCTGATCGACATGAACGTCCAGCTTCGCGCGAAGTCTCGCGGCACAAAGATCGAGGATGAACGCCGTCTGCGGTTCGGATTGCGGGACCTTGGCCGCAACGGAGCGCAGCTCACCTTGAACGGACGTCCCTACTTCGTGCGGGGCAACCTCGAATGCTGCATCTTCCCGCTTACGGGCTACCCCGCGATGGATACCGCGGCTTGGCGGCGCATGATGGAGACGTCGCGCGAGTACGGCCTCAACCACATCCGCTTCCACTCGTGGTGTCCGCCCGAGGCCGCCTTTGTTGCGGCGGATGAAGCAGGCATTACGCTTCAGGTCGAGACGCCCGTGTGGACCGACCTGGGCAAGTTCCCCGATCTCGACCAATACATCCACGATGAGGCGAATCGCATTCTCGAGGCGTATGGCAACCACCCCTCTTTCGCGATGCTCGCCGTGGGCAACGAGCCCAGCGGCCCCAACAAGGACGCCTTCCTCACGAATATCGTGCAGCAGTGGCAGGCGAAGGATCCGCGGCGGCTCTACACGACTTGCTCGGGATGGCCGGAGCTGCCGATCAGCGATTTCCATGTGGTGCACGCACGGAACAGCACGCCCTATCGACTGCATGGCGGTCCGCTGGGGCCTTCCACCGCGTGGGACTATCGTGACGTGCTCGCGGATTGTCCGCGGCCCGCCATCGCGCACGAACTGGGCCAGTGGTGCGCGTACCCCGACTACAGCGAAATCCCGCTGTACACGGGCGTGCTGCATCCCCGCAATCTGGAGGGATTCCGGGACAGCCTCCAGCGTAACGGCATGCTGGAGCAGGCTGGCGCGTTTGCCTGGGCCTCGGGCAAGCTGCAGGAACTGATGTACAAGGCCGATATCGAGGGCATGCTGCGCACGCCGGGCTCGGCCGGTTTCCAATTGCTTTCGCTTCAGGATTTCCCCGGACAGGGCAGCGCACTGGTGGGTTTCCTGGATGCGCTGTGGAACAGCAAAGGCGTGGTGAACCCGGATGAGTTCCGCCGCTTCTGCAGCGAGACGGTGCCCCTGCTGCGGATGGATAAACGCGTGTGGACAACAGGAGAGACGTTTAGCGCGCAGGCGGAAATCGCCCACTATGGAGCCGCGCCACTCGATCGCGCGCAGCCGCGCTGGCTGATGAGCACCGCCGACGGGCGGGAAGTGGCTGCCGGCTGCTGGGCAGGGCGGGCCGTTGAACTGGGCAACGGCCAGCCCTTGGGCGAGATTTCGGTGGCGTTGGCCGACGTTCAAGCTCCCGCGAAGGTCACCGTTTCCGTGTACCTCGCGGGCACGCCCATCTTGAACACGTGGGATATCTGGGTCTATCCCGATGCTTCGGAAGAGCCTTCATCAGGCGGCGTGCGCATCGCCGATGCGTGGTCTGATGAAGTGGAGCGCGCCCTGCGGCGGGGCGAGCGCGTCCTGTTGGTGCCAACGCAGGTGGCGCCGATGCGGTTGGTCAAGAGCGCGTTTGAGCCGATCTTCTGGAACACGCAGTGGTTTCCGGGACAGAACCGTCACTTGGGCATCCTGTGCGACCCGCTGCATCCGGTGTACGCGGAGTTCCCCAACGATGGCTACACGGATTGGCAATGGTGGGACCTGTTGAATCAATCGTATGTTATGCGGTTGGATGGACTCGAGCCCGGCTCTCACCCCATCCTCCAAGTGATCGATGATTGGAACAAGAACCGCCGTCTCGGGGCGATGTTCGAGGCGCGTGTGGGAAGTGGGCACTTGCTGGTATGCACACTGGACATCCTGCGCGACCTTGAGCAGCGTCCAGCGGCCGCGGCGCTGCGCCGTTCGGTGCTTCGTTACATGGCTTCTCCTGATTTCAATCCGGACCACGGACTGGACGTGGCGTGGTTGCGCGAGGCGCTTTCTCCTGGAAGCACCGCTGTTGCCCAGGTGGAAGCCGACAGCGCGGCGCCGGGTTTTGGGCCCGAAAACGCGGTGGATGGGAATCCTGACACCATTTGGCACACGCCTTGGGAAGGGGAGGTCCCCGCATTTCCTCACGAATTGCGGATCCTTTATGCGAACGAACTGACGATCTCCGGGCTGCGGTGTCTGCCGCGGCAAGATGTGACCAATGCGTTCACGCGCGAGTACGCCGTGTATGCGGCCAAGGACGGACGCAATTGGGGCGCCCCCATCGCCACAGGCGAGTTCGGGCCGGGACACGACATGAAGGAGATCCATTTCCCGGCGCCGGTGAAAACACGCTGGCTGCGTTTCGTGGCCGTATCGGGCCACAATGATGACCCGTTCGTCGCGCTTGCTGAGGTGGAGGCGATCGCGCCGAGCGGCGGATGAACCCCTTTAAGCCTATGGAGAACCACATGATGATCGGTTGGCGTGCCTTGGTGCGGCTGTTTGCGCTGTTCCTCGTTGTCGCGGAGTGGACAGCGGGTGCGGAAGATTTCGCGGTTTCGGGTTCGCTGCGGAAATGGGAGCCGGTGCGCATTGACTTTGACGGCCCTGAAGCGACCGTCACGGACAACGAGCCGAATCCGTTCCTGGACTACCGGCTTCAGGTGGAGTTCACGAGCCCATCGGGCAATCGCGTGAGCGTGCCCGGCTTCTTCGATGGCGACGGGGCAGGCGGCGTTTCAGGATCCGTCTGGCGCGTGTACTTCTCGCCGGATGAGACTGGAAAGTGGGCGTTCAAGGCACAGTTCCGAAAAGGTCCCGAGATCGCCGTGAGCCTCGAAGCAGAGGCGGGCGAAGCCACTGCCTTTGATGGCGCGGCGGGTGCCTTCGATGTCGCGGCGCAAGACCCTGAGGCGCCGGGATTCTATCGGTGGGGGCGTCTCGAATATGCCGGGGGGCACTATCTCAAGTTTCGCGATGGCGGCTACTGGCTGAAAGGCGGTACGGACAGTCCCGAGGATTTTCTGGCCTATGCGGGCTTTTCAAACACGCCGCGCGCTAAGTATCGCTTCGAGAGTCACGTCCCGGATTGGCGCGAGGGCGATCCCGACTGGGGCGACGGCAAGGGCAAAGCCATCATCGGCGCGCTGAATTACCTGGCGTCGGTCAAGGTGAACAGCATCTACTTTCTACCCATGAACATTGGCGGCGATGGGAAGAATGTGTGGCCCTACGTGGGACCCATCGACGGCAAGGGCGGTGAGGGCAATGACAATCTGCATTTCGATGTGGCGAAGCTGCGCGAATGGGGCATTGTGTTCGAACACGCGCAGCGTCAAGGCATCCTGCTGCACTTTGTGTTGAACGAGGCGGAGGAGAACAACAAGCGAGAGCTGGACGACGCCGCGTTCGGTGTCGAGCGCAAACTGTATTACCGCGAACTCGTCGCGCGGTTCGCGCATCTTCCCGCGCTGCAATGGAACCTTTGCGAGGAGTACAACCTGAACATCGAGCTGGCGCCGGATATGGTGAAGGAATGCGCGCAGTACTTCCGGGATGTCGATCCCTACGATCACCCGGTGACGGTTCACCACGCGGGAAAGGTGGAGGAGGCGTGGGCGCCGTTTCTTGCCGATCCGCGTTTCCAGGTTACGTCGTTCCAGACGAATGAAACGGATATCGTGGAAGTGTGGCGCAAGCAGTCGCGCGAGGCGGGCTTCCCGCAGGTCATCGGTATGGATGAGTTCTTCCCGGACTATGCGAACGCGGAAAATGCCGGCCGGCACCGGCGCGAGTACATCTGGCCGGTCTATCTGTCAGGCGGCCAGTTGGAGTTCATCTACAACGAGAAAGATGATTCGGAAGACTTCCGCAACTACGAGCCGCATTGGCGCTACATGGCGTACGCGCGGACATTCATGGAGGAGCATCTGCCGTTCTGGGAGATGGAGCCCAACGATGCGCTGCTGACCGGGGCGAGTGAATTCCAGGGAGAGCACAATCTGGTGAAGGCGCAGGTCTTCGCGAAGGAAGGCGAATGCTACGCCATCTATCTGCCTGTGGCCACGGAGACGGGGACCTTTGATCTGTCCGGCGCGCAGGGGGAGTTCGTTCAACGCTGGTACAATCCGCGCGCGGGGGAGTTCGCCGGGACGGAAACGCGCGTGAGCGGCGGTGGGCCGGTCGAGCTTGGCGCACCGCCGAGCGACCCGGCGGAGGATTGGGTGGTGGTGTTGGTGAGACCGTGAGTGCACATGGGCACACTCACGGACGAACACGGACGAGCACGGACAGGCACGGACAGCACGGACAGCAAGGACTAGCAAGGACTAGCAAGGACTAGCAAGGACTAGCACGGACTAGCACGGGCAAGCGCGGGCAGGCACGGACTAGCTAGCGAGCAGCTACCTGAAGCGCTCCAACATCAATATGGGCGCCTGCTCGCCGCCTAGCCATGAATCGTAGGGGACCTCGCCAATTACGCGATAGCCTTTGGCCGGCGACATGGCGACGCGGAACTTCGTGCCCATCACCCACCATCCCTTATCGCCCTGGATGTGGAAGGACTGCGCGCCGGACTTCTCCATGAAGGCCTCGCTCGTGTACATGCCGTTGAATTCGTAGCCCGCGTCTATCTGCGTGTCTTTGGCGTGGAATTCCGTGCGCAGCCGCTCGATGGCTTGCCAGCGCGCGCGGTTCCAGGCCATGTAGTCGTGAAGACACACGACGGAGAAGGCGAAGAAGAGCGTGCACGTGAACGCCACGGGGCGAAACAAGCTCACACGCCAGGGCGGCGGCAGACTGCGTGCCACGACCAGCGCCAGCGGAATCAGCGCGGGTACCAAGTAGCGGTCATAGTATACGAGCGCTTTGGGGTTCAGCGGGGCCAGCACCAGCAATGCGGCCAAGACAAGCAGGAATAGGTTCTGCATCCGCCGATAGCGCAGGGCGCCAATTCGCGCGAGAAGGATGCTTTTAGCCCGCCGCTTGCGCGCGCAGGCTCGCCACGCCGCGCCGGCACAAATGGCGGCCGCTGCCGCCGCGCACAGGGTCACGATCCACAGTCCTACAGGCCCCAGGGATTGGGGAGACCAGGGGTCTCGCATGTCGTAGATATCACGCAGGAGAAGCGGGCCGACGCCGAGGTTGCGGAGCATGTTGGGCAGGCGGGGCAGTGGGCGGGGATCGCGCATGAGCAGCATTAGCAAGGCGAGCGCTGTGCCCAATGAGACCCACCGGGCAATCCGCGGGCGGCAAGCCTTCCGCTGGCTTGCGGGCCAGGCGAGGCTCGCGGCAAATGGCAACAGCAACAGGCCCAGGGTGAGCGCGACGGATAGCAGTACAACCCCAATGACCCCGAATGTGGCAGGTTCCAGGTAGCCGGGCAGCGTTTGCGAGGCCAGGAAGAGGCGTCCTCGCTTGGCGTGGACCAGCCCTGTGGCGAGGAGCGTGAACGCCCAGGGAATCGCCAATGCGCACGCGGCGGCGGCCGTGATTCGCCCACGCACCGCGCGAAAGAAGAGCACATGAGTCGCCACAAAGGCCAGAGGAACAAGGATGCCGAACTGTCTGCTGAAGAAGGCGGCGATGGACAGCAGTGTTCCCAGCAGGACCCACTGCCAGGCCCCGTCGCGAAGCGAGCGGAGATAACACAGGCAAGCGAATGCCATGCAGGCCATGAAGGGCACGTCGGTCATGTAGGTGTAGGAGAGGTTCATGAACAGGGGATTGCAGAGCAGGAGTGCGCCGCAGGCAACTGCCGCCGGGCGCGGCAAGCCGAGCGCGCGCCCGCAGAGAGCCGTGCCCCAGGCGGCAAGGAATGCGAAGACGAGAGTTACGGCTCGCAGCAGGCCGAACGAGAAGCCAAACGCCGAGACAAGCGGTGCGGCCGGCAGAAGCTGGACGAGCGCGTACGCCTGGGTATACGGATGAATCTCATAGCGGCCCTCGTTTGCGAGGGTTTGAAGCATCTTGGCGTAGACCCAGTCGTCGTTCAGCGGGAAATCGCCGCCCGGCCAAACGACAACGATGGTGAGGGCCTGAATCGCCAGAAGCGGTGCGGCTGTGCGAAGACTATGGGCAATCGTTCTTCTGCGTGATATCGAAGCCAGTCGCATGCTGGAGAGTATGGGGACAAAGTGCGTCCCGCTGCAAACGCGCTTCACCCTCATTGGGCTCCGGTGGTGGCGGGCGAACGAAGGGACTGTGCCTTGCGTAGGGCGGGATCTGTTCCCGCCCTCTTGACCAGGTGGAAATTGACGCTGGTTTGCTCAGGAGCCGGCAGGGATGCCGGCGGTCCAGGTAGGGCATCACACGAATGCCAGTCCAGAAGCGGATGCACTCCGGCTTGCTGTGGGGATGCAAGAGGGCGGGAACAAATCCCGCCCTACTCAAGATGATCGCTCACGAGTGGGAGTGGTGGCAATCGTTGTTTTGCGAAGCCGGATCGCGCGGGTATAATGGTGCCGCTGACGAAGCGGACTCGCGGAAAGGCTCTGGTTTCACTAGAAGGATAACAATCCACCGTGATGCGCACTGCTCTGACGATCCTGGTTCTTGCCGCGCTGGCGTCGACTTTGCCCGCATGCTCTGGAGGCGAGAAATCGTCCAACACGTTGCGGGTGGCGGCCGACACCGAGCCCGCCGCGCTGGACCCGCACCTGGTAACCGGCTTCACCGAGCATCGTCTGCTCACGTCCATGTTTGAAGGGCTCACGACGTTGAACCAGAAGACCCTCGCCGTGGAGCCCGGCGCCGCGGAGTCCTGGACCGTATCGGATGACGGGCTGGTGTACACCTTCAAGATCAATCCCAAGGCGAAGTGGTCCGATGGGACTCCTTTGACGGCCAAGGATTTTGTTTACGGATGGAGGAGGCACTTGTCGCTCAATCTCGCGAGCGAGTATTCCTACATGCTGTGGTGCATCAAGAACGCGGAAGCCTACAACAAGGGTCAGCTCACCGATTTCGACGAGGTCGGCGCGAAAGCCTTGGACGACGCCACGCTCGAGGTCACGCTGGCTTACCCCGCGCCGTATTTTCTCTCGATGCAGATTCACTACTCCTGGTTTCCCGTGCTGCAATCCAATATCGAGGCGTTCGGGAAGATCGACGACCGCAACTCGAAGTGGACGCGAGCGGGGAACATGGTATCGAACGGGCCCTTCAAGCTCGTCGAGTGGAATCCGAATCAGATCATCCGCGTGGAGCGCAACGAGCACTACTGGGATGCGGCCAACGTGAAGCTCGACGCCATCGAGTTCTACCCCATGCAAAACCTGCTCACCGAGGAGCGCAGCTTCCAGTCCGGCAAGGTCCACTTTATCGAAACGCTGCTCGCCACGAAGATCGAGACGTACCGCAAGGAGAAGCCCGAGGTCCTGCGTATCGAGCCCTTTATTGGGACGTACTTCTACCGTTTCAACACGACACGCCCACCGCTGGACGACCCGCGCGTGCGGCGCGCGCTCGCCATGGCGATCGACCGGCAGTCCATTTGCGACAGCGTGATGTACGGCGCGGCCAGCCCCGCCGTGGCGCTGACGCCGCCGGAACTCGCGGGATACACCGCCAAAGCCCGCATCGACTTCAACGTGGAAGAAGCGCGCCGGTTCCTTGCGGAGGCGGGCTATCCGAATGGCCAGGGCCTGAGGCCTATCGAGATCCTTTTCAACGACAGCGAAGACCATGAGCGCATCGCCGAGGCGATTCAGGACATGTGGAAGCTCAACCTCAACGTGGAGGTCACGACCAACAAGCAGGAATGGAAAGTCTACCTGAACACCATGAACGCGCTGGGCTACGACGTGGTGCGTTCCGCATGGATCGCGGACTACTTGGACCCCATGAACTACATGGAGTGCTTTGTCACCGGAGGCGGCAACAACCGCACGGGCTGGTCCTCAAAACCGTATGACGACCTCGTCGAGCAGGCGCGCTATTGCGTCGATCCCGTGCAACGGTACGAACTGCTGCAGCAGGCTGAGGCGATCCTGCTCGAGGAAGCCCCCATTGCGCCCATCTATACCTACAAACAGAAATTGCTCGTGTCGCCCGAGGTTCAGGGATACGATATCAACCCGATTGGCTACCTGAACTACCGCTCGTTTTCGTTGGCATCCGCCACGCCATGAGCGCGGACACGCACAACGGCGAATCCCGGGCATGACGAAGTTCATTCTCAGACGCCTGCTGAGTTTCATTCCCGTCTTCTTCATCATTGTCACGATGCTCTTCTTCCTCATTCGCATAGCCCCGGGCGGTCCCTTTCAGGGAGGCGAACGCGCCGTGCCGCCGGAGGTTCTCGAGAAACTGCGGGAAACCTATAACCTCAACGCTCCGCTCTACCGGCAGTACGTGGACTATCTCGTCGATTTGGCGCAGGGCGATCTGGGCCCATCGATGTATCAGCCGAGCCGTACGGTGACGGAGTGGGTCCAGTTGCGCTTCCCTGTCTCACTGGAACTCGGGTTCTACGCACTGCTCGTCGCGATGACGCTGGGGTTTCTCGCGGGCATCACGGCGGCCTTGCGGCCCAACACGATCACCGATTATGTCCCCATGTCTTTCGCCATGGTTGGCATTTGCATCCCCAATTTCGTGCTGGGTCCCGTGCTGGTGCTTATCTTCGCATTGAAGCTCGGGTGGCTTCCTGTTGCCGGATGGGCGGATCCTCTCGACAAGGTTCTGCCTTCCCTCACGCTGGGAACGGCATACGCCGCGTACGTGGCGCGGCTCGCGCGGGGCGGCATGTTCGAGGTGCTTGCGCAGGACTTTATTCGCACGGCGCGGGCCAAGGGGCTTTCCGAGACGCGCGTCATCCTGCGGCATGCCCTGCGGGGTGGCGTCCAACCGGTTATTGCATTTCTTGGGCCTGCGGCTGCGGGACTGCTCACAGGTTCCTTCGTCGTCGAGCAGATTTTCCAGGTGCCGGGCTTGGGCAAGCAGTTCGTGGATGCGGCTTTTAATCGCGATTACACGATGTTGATGGGCGCGGTCCTTGTCTACGCGGTGCTTATCCTGTGTTTCAACCTCGTCGTGGACGTCATTCAGGCCTGGCTCGACCCGAGGGTGCGATATGGGTGAGACGAAAGAACCCGCGCATGTGGTAGAGCACGGCACCTCGCTGTGGAAGGACGCGTGGCGCCGGCTGCGGCGCAATCACCTCGCTGTGTTCGGAATGGCCATGTTGACGCTTATGATTCTCCTGGTCATCGTGGGACCCTGGCTGTCGCCGTACTCCTACGAAACGCAGGATCGCGCCCTCGGCGCCGCCGCTCCCAGTGCCAGCCACTGGTTCGGTACCGATACGCTGGGGCGCGACCTGTTCACGCGCATTCTCTATGGCGGGCGTATCTCGCTCATGGTCGGTTTCGCAGCCACGGCCGTGTCTCTCACGATTGGCGTACTCTACGGCGCGGTGGCGGGCTTCGCGCGGGGCCGCGCCGACGCGGTGATGATGCGTGTCGTGGACATCCTCTACACGATGCCCTTCACCGTGATCGTGATCATTCTGACGGTGTACATGGGCAAGAGCATCGTGCTGCTGTTCATGGCGATCGGCGCCGTGGAGTGGCTGACCATGGCGCGCATCGTGCGCGGGCAGGTCGTGTCGCTTCGCGAAAAGGAGTTTATCGAGGCCGCGGAGGTCATGGGACTGAGCCGACGCCGCATCATCCTGCGGCATCTCATCCCGAACGCCTTGGGGCCCATCATTGTTTACACGACGCTAACGATCCCCGCGGTCATGTTGCTCGAAGCGTTCGTGAGTTTCCTGGGCATGGGCGTGCAGGCGCCGATGAGTTCCTGGGGCGTGCTGATCCACGATGGAGCCAACACGATGGAAGAATATCCGTGGATGCTCATTTTCCCAAGCATCGCCCTGTCCCTCACGCTCTTCTCGCTGAACTTTCTGGGTGACGGCCTGCGCGATGCTCTCGACCCGCGTATGGCGAAGGAATAACGATGGGTGCTTACACAAACGGAGGCGAAGCATGCCGCTCTTGAAGGTCGATGACCTTCGGACGTACTTCCACACGCGCGAAGGCGTCGTGCGCGCGGTGGACGGCGTGTCGTTTCAAGTCGAGCCGGGCGAAACCTTGGGCATCGTGGGTGAATCGGGCTCGGGCAAATCCGTCACGAACCTCACTTTGATGGGGCTTGTCCCCATGCCGCCGGGGCGCGTCGAGAGCGGTACGGCACGCTTCAACGGCGTCGATCTGCTTCGGTGCTCGCGCGCGGAACATCGCGCCATCCGCGGCAAACGCATCAGCATGATCTTTCAGGATCCGATGACCGCATTGAATCCGTATATGCGCGTGGGCAGGCAGATCGTGGAGCCCTTGTTGATTCACGAGCGCTGCTCGGGCAAGGAGGCTCGCGAGCGTGCGGTGCGCGCGCTGGAAACTGTCGGCATTCAGGATGCTCCGCGGCGCCTGCTGGATTATCCCCACCAGTTCTCCGGGGGCATGCGGCAACGCGTGATGATCGCAATGGCTCTCATCACGCGCCCGCAACTGCTCATCGCCGACGAGCCGACCACGGCACTGGACGTGACGGTCCAGGCGCAGATCCTCGAATTGATCAAGCAGATCCAATCCGAGATGGGCATGGCGGTCATCCTGGTCACGCATGACCTCGGTGTCATTGCGGAGGTGTGCGACAGGGTGCTGGTCATGTACGCGGGGCGCATTGTCGAGGCGGCCACGACGAGAAAACTGTTTCAGAGACCCGGCCACCCGTATACGCGGGCGCTCATGGCGTCGCTGCCGGCCGCCCGCAAGAAAGGCGAGGCCCTGTACAGCATCAAAGGCATGCCGCCGGACCTGACGCAGCCCATCAACGGGTGTCCGTTCGCGCCGCGTTGCGAGGTGGCGGTGCCGCGCTGCCAATCGGCTGCCATCGCACTCCGCGAGTTTCGGGAAGGACACGAGACCGCGTGCATTCGCGAGCAGGAGGGCGAATTGCCGTGAATGCCCTCTCCCCCATTCTCGAACTCGCCGATGTGGCCACCCACTTTCCTGTGTGCGAGGGTGCGCTCATCGAGCGTCAGGTGGGGCTGATCAAGGCCGTGGATGGCGTGTCGTTGCGTGTCGCCGCCGGAGAGGTACTCGGGCTCGTGGGCGAGTCCGGCTGCGGCAAGTCGACGCTCGCGCGGACCATCCTCCGGCTTGCGCCGATCACGCGCGGCCGCGTCGTCTTCGAGGGAGAGGATCTCGGAAACTTGACGCGCCGGCAACTCCGCGCAGCGCGGACCCGCATGCAGATGGTGTTTCAGGATCCCTACGCGTCGCTGAACCCGCGCATGACCGTCTACGATGCGCTCGCGGAGCCGCTGCGCGTGCATCGCATCGTGCCGTATGCTGAGGTGGCCGATCGGGTGTCCGCTCTCATGGAGCGTGTGGGCCTTGCCGCGCGCTTCGCAAAGAAGTACCCGCACGAGTTTTCTGGCGGACAGCGCCAGCGCATCGCCATCGCACGGGCCTTGGCGTTGGAACCGAAGCTGGTCATCGCCGACGAACCGGTCTCGGCACTTGATGTCTCCGTGCAGGCGCAGATACTGAACTTGATCGCCGGGCTGTGCCGGGAAACGGGCCTGACGCTCATCCTAATCTCGCATGATCTTTCCGTCGTGCATCATCTCGCGCATCGCATCGCGGTGATGTACCTGGGCCGCATCGTGGAGCTGGGACCAGCGGAGCGGGTGTTCAACCGGCCCGCGCATCCCTACACGCGCGCGCTCATCAACGCCATTCCCAGGCCCACGCCCGAGCACAAGCGAGACCGTCGCGAGATTCTCCTGCGCGGCGATCCGCCGTCCCCCATGAATCCGCCCCGGGGCTGCGCGTTTCATCCGCGTTGCCCCTATGCGTCGGAGGTATGTAAGCAAAGTGTTCCGGAGCTGATGGATGTTGATGAGGGAAGGACTGCGGCGTGCGTGCGGCTGAGTGACTTGCCGGGATACGAAGATTTGCCGGCAGAATAGGATCAAGAGAAGACACAGGCGAGGGCGCCTATGCCACACGCGCTTGCCATGCTTTTAGGGGCTCTTCCTTTCTTTCCGGCCTTGGTTTGCACGGAGACTTCAAGAGTTGCAGACAAACGAGGAATCGTAGATAGACGTGTGGCATAGGCGCCCTCGCCTGTGCTCTTTATTGGGCACAGGGGTGGATTCACGAAAGTGAGAACTGCATTTGGTTGATCGTTACCTCCCGAGTTCCTGTACGGGGAACTCGAACTTGAGCGTATCTCCCTTGCGGTCCACCTCCAGCGTGATTGTGTCGCCGACGAAGAGGTCCCAAATCGCGAAGTCGATGTCGGTGGCGGTCTCGACGCGCTGGCCGTTGATCGCCGTCACCACATCTCCCGGGCGCAGTCCCGCCTGATATGCCGGTGCATCGCGCATGATGTTGCGGACAAGGCAGCCGGAGGTCGCGTGGATGCCCAGTTCCACGATGAGGGGCTCCGGCAAACTCGTGAGGTCGTCCACCTTGAATCCCGCCCAGGGGTCGCGCCGCCTTCCGAAGCGGATGATCTCATCGGCCACGCGCCGGGCGCGGTTGATGGGGATCGCAAAGCCGAGTCCTACGCTGCCCCCACTCTGGCTGAAGATCATCGTGTTCACGCCGATGACTTCGCCCTTCGCATTCACCAAGGGCCCTCCGCTATTGCCGGGATTGATTGCGGCGTCGGTTTGAATCATGCCTTGGTAGAGGCGCTCGCCGCCGCCCACGCTCGGGCTCACCCGGCGATGGTTGGCCGACACGACGCCCACGCTGACGGTCGGCTGTGGATCGCTCATGAGGGGACCGAAGGGGTTGCCGATGGCGATGGCCCACTCGCCGGTCAGGAGGTCATCCGAGTTGCCCAAGGGAATGCTGGGCACATTCGCTTGCGAGGCTTTCAGCACTGCGAGGTCCGTGCGCTCGTCCGCGCCGACCAGTGTGACCGGGAGTTCGCGTCCGTCGGAAAGTGTGACGGACGCCACTTCGTCGGCGTCTTCGATGACGTGGAAGTTGGTAAGTAGGTAGCCATCCTTCGACACGAAGAACCCGCTGCCCACGGAGTCCTGACGGCGCTTTTCCAGCCGGTAGTTGCTGGGCGGCAGGTAGAAGAAGTCCCAGAAGTCGCGGAACATCGGCGGCAGTTCCCGTTGGGCGCGGACCTGCACGACGTTCACCGAGACCACCGCGGGCGCGGCCTTTTCGATGGCGGTCACGATGGCGTTGCGCCGGGTGGAATCGACGGCCTCTTGCGCGGGCAGTACCTGGGCGGCCACCAAGGCCATTGTGATGAAGGCAAGCTGTCTTCTCATGGGTTGTCCTCGCATCGTCGTATTACTCGCTTTCGGAATCTGGAGTTCTTACCGCAATCTCGGCATTGCCCCAAGGCCGTCATTCCCGCGCAGGCGGGAATCCATCCTCTCTTTCTTGAATCGGTGCAATCGGTGAAATCGGTGGATGAGCATCTTCGTTTGATTGCGGCCATGCCGCGCTGTGCAATCTGTGGACCTGTGTTTTGGCTATTGAACCCCTTCAGGGTACCAAAGACGTGTATCGGACCCAGGGTAGGCCTTCGCTGCGCTTCGGCCAACCCTGGGCTACAAGTACATTGGCCTTTCAGGCCACAAGAGGGGTGTCGCATTGCACCGGCGCCTGGTGGCTGTCGCTCTTGCTCGCGGTCGCCTGCCTCGATTCTCATCTGCGCCATCTGCGGATGGACTTCCTTCCTCACTCCTCAAGTCCCCATCCTCATATCGGTGCAATCAGTGGTTGGCCGTTTCGTCTGCGGATCCCGCAATCGAGGGGTTCGCGCCGATGCAAGAAAGGCGGTACGCACTGGATGGCGTACCGCCGTAGTTCAACTGCCGGTTCTCGCGCTGGCCTCTCAGCCTTGAGGCTGTGCTGGGGCGGCTTCCGCTGGCGCCGGGGTCTCCGCTGCAGGCTGCGATTCCGAGGCCGCTGGTGCTGCTGTCTCCGCCGGCGCGGCGGCCGGAGTCTCCGCCGCGGGTTGCGATTCCGCGGGTGCGGGAGCAGCGGCTTCGGGTGCAGGTGCGGGCGGTTCCGTCGCAGGTGCCGGGGCCACCTCGACTGGCGCGGGCGCCGGTGCAGGCTGAATGTCCAGCACAGGCTGCGGCGTCTCTGGCATCACCGGCGTGACCTCCGCAGGTGCCAGGGGCGTCAGCCCCTCAGCGGGGGCGGCTGGCGGTTCCGTGGCGGCCGCATCAGGCGCGGGCGCCGGCGCCGCTTCCTGTTTCAACGAAGCGCTCGCGGGCGTGACTTCTTTCACGTCCAGGGACTCCGCTCGGAACGTCTGTGCTTTTCCACCCACAGCGACGGCATGTGTGCCGTCCTCCTCAGGGCCAAACTGCAGGGTGTGCTCCGTGCCGTCCGCCATGACGATCTGGACCGTCGCATCCGCGGCGACACCTAGATCCGCCTGACCGAAATTGACGTCCGAGATCTGGAATGACGCCAGCGCCGCGCAGAGGTCATCGGCCGCATCTTCTTTCGCGGGAGCGGCGGCACCATCGACCGTGACGGTCCAGGCGTCCGCTTCCTTCGCGAGGGTAAAGCCGTCCGTCGCGCGCGACACGTTGATGCGCGCGATGTTCTCTTCATCGATATCGAGCACGCTGTGGTTATAGATATCCTTCGGAGCGACAAACACGCGGTCAACATCGCTCTTGCTCATAACAAGCACCGCGGGCGTGCCGTCCAGCCGCGCGTAGCGGCCCGCCACGCCGGTGGCGTCGGTGCCTGTCGCGATGGTGTGCGATTCGCCCGTGCTCGTCGTGAAGGTCACCGTGCGCGTGGGGGCATCCAGCCCTTTGCCGTCGGCGTTGTCCGCGTAGTCCGCGGCCTGCCATGACGCCAACGCCGTGGCGATGGACTCAATCGTCGAGGTCTGCGGCTTGAGGTCCGAGAAGGGCGCCGCGATGGTCCACGCGTCGCCCGCCTTCGTGAGCGAGAGAATGCCTTCGGGCTGCTGCACATCAATCTGCGCGATCGTGGACTTGTCCACCTTCAGCGCGGGAAGGTTCACGATGTCGCGTCCCTTCGGGAAGATCTTCTCGAAGGTGTACTTGGGCAGCTTGAAAATGACGCTGCTGTCGGCCGTCGCGACGCGCACGTAGCCGTCACCATCCGGGTCGGGACGTCCGCCTTCGATTACGACGTCGCCTTCTTTGCCCTCGACCGTAAGGCTGCACTTGAACTTGGGCGCGTCCAAGCCCCAGTCCGCGAGCTTAGCCGGGTCCACGACATCCGTCGCGGCAAGCGGCGCGAAGGCCGCGGCGAGATTCTCGATGCCCGACTGCTTCACTTCGTTGCTGGCGCCGCCTTCGGCGAGTTTCCAGGTTTCTTCCACCTTGGTCTCGGGCTTGGCCTCTTCGCCCTCCTTCTTCTCTTCAGCAGGAGCGGCGGCATCGGGTGTCTCGGCCGGTTTCTCTTCGGCGGGAACTTCCTTCTTCTCTTTCGCGATCACGAAGCGTTTGTCAGGCGTCTCGACGGTGATCTTCGAGATCGTGTTCTTGGCGATGTTGACGACGTCCTTCTTTAACCATGTTTCGGCCTTGGGCGCCGTGGCCATGTCCTCGCCCATCACGCCTGCTTCGCTACGCAGGTTGGTGTCGAGCGTGTAGACGCTCTTGGCGCCGGCCGCGCGCATGAAAACCTGATTGTATTTGGGCGCCTTCCCTACGAGCACTGTGAACATGGGCTCCGCGACATCGCGCTTGTAGGCCGCGATATGGAAAGCAATATCGTCGCCAAGCTGGTAGGGGGCAAGGCCCGCATCATCTTTGACGGTGTCGCGCGGCTCACCTTTGAGGGCGAGGGCCTTGTCAAGGAATCCTTCGATCTTCTTCTCATCGGCGGGAGCGTTGAAATGGCTGGTGACGCGCCACACATTGGGGTCGCTCGTGCTGCGCTCGATAATCAGCTTCTCATCAGGCTTACCACCGGCGAACAGTTCCAGCTTGGCCACGTCGTTCTTCGCCGCGCCCTCCGGTACGAGGGCCTCCAGCTTGACTTGGTCGACGATCGTCGGCTGCTCTTTGTTCATTTGTTTCAGAATCACCAGCCCCGCCAGGAGCGCGAAGATGATGATCAATGGGATGAGGGACTTCGGTTTCATGCGTTGCCTCCAAGCGGGGCGCCCCTTGCACGGGCGCCCCGATCGTTTTCCTCTGGTTTCGTCCTAGGCCTTGCCGGTCTGGGCCGCGTTGTGGGCGATGGTGTACGCGTTGCGTCCCTGCCTGCGCACAACCGCCACGGCGATGCCCGCGCACGCCACGATGATGTTCACGAGCGCGTAGTTCACGAACTTCCACACGCGCCGCTGCGTGTCGGTAGGCTTGTCGATGATGCGGTCGATCGGCTTCCGGCCACGCACATTGACGATGTCGTCACCCAGGGTAACCGCATCGACGCTGTTCAAGAACAGGTCCAGGTTGCCGGACTGCAGGAAGTTCTTGTGGAACATCTGCGAGCAGCCCATGAGAATGAGCGTGCCTGGGGCCGGCGTCACCGGCGGCACCTCGCCGTCTTCGGGTTCCGGCGGCGTGGGCGGCATGCCCGGAGCGGGCTGCTCCGGCGGCCATGCGGGACGCGGCGCATCCTTGTACGCGTCAGGGAACTGGCCCGTCACCTTCGCGATGATCGGGTACTTCTGTCCCGTTTCCGGTCCTTCGATAGCGGCCTGATTGATCTGCTGATCGCCCGGGAAGGTCCACGCGCGGTCGGTGGTCTCGGCGATGGTCTTGGCGTCCAGGCCGTACTTCGCCAACTCATCCGTCTTCAGCTCCAGGGCGGTGCCCCACAGGTAGAAGATGGCCGGAAGGCGATTGGTGATCGGCGATTCCTTTTCCATCGTCGTGTTGTTGATCAGCATCTGCATCGGAAGCTTGATGGTCTCACCGCCGCCCAGGAGCGCGGCCAGCGGATTGGCGTTGCTGCGAATCGTCAAGGAAACCTGGTTGACGTCCATCAGGATGTCTTTCGACACACCAAGCCCGTACTTCTCCAGCAGCTCGTTGATCTGCGGATTTTGCTCCTGCTTGGTCAGGCTCAGGCGGCCGGTCTCCGTTGTGCGATAGTCCCAGTTGTAGGTCTGCACCGCCAGGACCACCGACTTGCCCGAGACAAGGGCGCGGTTGATCTCCCAGCGTTGCCGATCGTTCAGCTCGCGCGGGTTCACGATGACCAGTGTGTCGTATTCCTCCGGCAGCTTGCTGCTCTGCGTGAGGTCGATGCGCTCCACTTCGTACTTCTCGTACTCGAGGATGGCCTGGAGCGTCTCGTAGGGGTCATCCTGCTCCGGAATCGGCTGGCCCAATTGCGCGTAGATTTGGCGCATCTGCGGGGGGATGTTGACAGACTCCTTCGGAGCCATCAACGCCACCTTCGGCGCTTTCTCGCGGGTCATTTTGTAGATGGTGTTGATGAGGCGGTACTCGAGTTCGGGGATGCTCTCGGGCATGATCTGCGGAAGGATCTCTTCCTCCTTCTCGCGATACCCGACGCCGATGCTCGAATAGATGGGCTTCTGGGTCAGCTCTTCGTTGACGAGTGCCTGCACCATGAACGGCTGCACGCCCTTGTCGAGCATGCGCTTTTCAATGACTTCCTTCTCGTCTTTCTTCTCTTCCTCTTCCCCTTCGGGCTTGAGCATGTCTTCGGCATCAGCGAGGACGTTGGACGCCTTGAGGTAGACGGGGGTGAATTCGAGGTTGCCGCCGGCGGCCACGCGCATTTCGTCCAGCTTGTCCGCGATGTCTTGTTCGAGATTCTTGAGCGCGGTCGGCATTTCCGACTTCGGCGTGATGTACACCTTGACCTTCACCGGCGCTTCGAGTTTGCCGAGAATCGTCTTGGACGCAGGGGCCAAGGTGTACACCTTGTCTTCCGTCAGGTCTTTACGGCCAAGGCTCAGGTCCGCGGCCAGCCAATTGAAGGCCAAACCGATGCCGACGCACAGCGTCACGGCGGTGGCGAACGTCACGCGGGAACCAGGCCGGTTACGGCCTTCGATGAAGAGCACATTCAGGATGAGGAAGAGCACCGTCCACGCGACGAAGTACAGCACGTCCGCAACTTCGATGACGCCGCGGGTGAACGTGGAGTAGTGCTCGATCATGCCCACGAGCGAACTCAGCAGCGAGCCGAGGCCTTGCACGTAGCCGTCGATGTATGAGGCGATGAAGTCTGTTCCCAGCAGGAAGATCAGGAAACACGTGAGCAGTGTGATCACGAAGGCCACGATCTGGTCGCGGCAGAATCCCGAGAAGAATATCCCGATGGACAAAAAGAACGCGCCCAGCAGGATCGTGCCGAGGTAGCCGCCGAACACCGCGCCCGGATCGGGATTGCCCAGGACGCTCAGCATGATCGGCACGGTCAGGGTGCCCGCCAGCGTCACCAGGAAGAAGATGAACGCCGCGAGGAACTTGCCGATGACCAGCTCTTTGGCCTTCATCGGGAAGGTCAGGAGCATTTCCCAGGTGTTTTCCTTGCGCTCTTCGGCCCAGACGCGCATGGTCACCGCGGGGATGAACACGCACATGAGCAGCGGCAGATTGCCGAAGTACGAGCGCATATCCGCCACGGGGAAGGTGAAGAAGGAGGTGATGTACAAGCCGACGCTGATCGTCAGAAACACCATGATGAAGATGTAGCCGATCGGCGAGGTGAAATAAGCGCCCAGGTCCCGGCGCACAATCGTCCGGATATTCCTCATGACTCGTCTCCATCCTTTCCAGCGGCAACCGGCTCGGTGAGCTTCAAGAAGGTTTCTTCGAGCGTCAACGGCCGTTCGGTGAGTTCACGCAATTCCCAGCTCTTCGTGCGCGCCAGCTTGCCGACCTCGCGCCAGAGTTCCGCGCCGAGGCGGCCGTGCAGCATGAAGGTGTTGTAGCCGTTGTCTTCGCTTACAAACTCGACGCGGCGCGTTCCTTCCAAGCCCGACAACAGCCGTTCGAGGTCCTGGCGCTGGCCCGCGATGGAGACCCGCGTGCGCTCGTGCTGCTTGGCCTGCTGGCGCAGTTCTTCGAGGGTGCCATCGCCCACGATGCGGCCCTGGCTGATGATGACGATGCGATCGGCGGTCGCCTCGACTTCCTGGAGGATGTGGGTCGACAGGATCACGGTCTTTCCCGCGGCCAGGTTCTTAATCAACTGCCGGATTTCCACGATCTGGTGCGGGTCCAGGCCCGAGGTCGGCTCGTCGAGGATGATGATGTCGGGATCGTGGATCAGGGCTTGCGCCAAGGCCGTGCGCTGCTTGTAGCCTTTGGACAACTCCCGGATGACCTTGCGGTACATCGGCCGAAGGCCGCACGCGTCGAGCACGACGTTTGTGCGCTCGCGTAGCCGCGCGCCGGTCAGTCCCCGCGCTCTCGCCACAAAACTCAGATAGCTCCGGACTTCCATGTCCATGTACAGCGGAAGCATCTCGGGAAGGTATCCGATGATTTTGCGGACCCCGAGCGGGTTGGCAAGCACATCGACCCCGCCCACTTTCGCGGTCCCTTTCGTGGGATGTAAGTACGAGGTGAGGATCTTCATCGTCGTGGATTTGCCTGCCCCGTTGGGGCCCAGCAAGCCGACGATCTCGCCCTTCTTCACCTCAAACGACACATTGCGCAGGGCCACCACCGGCCCGTAATGCATCGTCAGGTTCTCAGCCTTGATCATGGTTGTGCTTCTCCTGAATCTCGAATAAGGGTTCGCGCGCGGGCAAGGCACTCCTCGGGCGGTACTCACAGAGAGACCTTATTGGATAGGGGCTCCCCGCCGCCACAAGCGGAGCAAAGACCGTGCCGCCTGCCCGCTTCGCAGAAAGGCCACAGCATAGCAGCCTAGATCATTCTACGTCAATGCATTAGCCGGAAACCGGCATACCGGGCGCCGAATGCCCATGACTCAAATGGGGTTTGCCCGCCTCTTTTGAAGTTCAATGAGGTGGCATGGGCATCCCTCCCATGGTCTTGTGCTTGGACTAACTCAGCGGCGTTGAGACTACAAACGGACGTACCAGCCCGCGGAATAGCCCGATCAAGACACAGGCGAGGGCGCCTGTGCCACACGCGCTTGCCATGCTTTCAGGGGTTCTTCTTTTCTATCCGGCCTTGGTTTGCACGAAGACTTCAAGAATTGCAGACAAACGTGGAATGGTGGATAGACGTGTGGCATAGGCGCCCTCGCCTGTGTCCGAGGTGGCATGGGCATCCCTGCCCATGGTCTTGAGTCTGGTTTAGCGTTGGACCCGCTCAACTGAGCGGGCCGCAATAGATCCGGGTGTCGTACTCAAACGCGACCCGCCCGTCTTCTGCGTGCCCTTCGAACAGCTCGCGCAGCGCCGCCGTGAAGGCCTCGTGCCGGGGATGGCCGGGACCCGGCACATACGAGCACGACATGGCCCGCCCAAACAGCCCATCCCAGTCAAACGTCTGCTGGTTGGGAAATGCCGCTTCGCGGTATCCGCCGGGGCCGTAGAACGCGCTCAGGCGCTCTCCATCCACATTTTCGTGCCGGATGGACTCGTAGTCCGTGCCTTCCCGCTGGAGCAGTTCATCGTAGGCCGCGAGGAACGGCGTGGCATCGTGCTTCCGCTCGTTCCACAAGAGGGCCACCTGCCCGCCGGGGACCAGGACGCGCAAAAACTCCTCGCGCGCGCGGGCCGCGTCGAACCAGTGAAAGGCCTGCCCCGCCGCCACCAGGTTCACGGTGCGCGCCTTAAGGCCGGTCTCCTCCGCGGTGCCGCACACGGAATGGTAGCGGTCGAAACCGGCGAGCAGCGAGCGCCCCGCCTCGCGCATGGCCTCGTTGGGCTCCACGGCAAACACCCGGTTGCCGTTTTCGAGAAACAGGCGCGTCAGGATGCCCGTGCCGGACCCCACGTCGGCGACCGTCCACCAAGGCTGGAGCCCCGCCGCCTCCCGGAGAAAGGCGAGGCACTCCGGCGGGTACCCCGGCCGGTACTTGATGTAGTTTTCGACGCGATCGGTGAAGCGCTGCGTAACGTCCATGGACGTATAATACCGGAATCGGAGCCCGCGCTCGCGTGCCTCGCCGAGTGAACCTTGGCGGCCGCGGGGAGTATTACGGGGTGTGTGACCCTGTGCAGGACCGGAGGCTGGATCATGGGACCTCTCGCGTTACAGCGCATGCGGCTAGCGGGTATGGCAGCGCTCTTTGCGCTAATGCTGGGACTCGTGGGCGAGACCATCTGGACGAACTGGGGGATCGCCCGGACGGAGTCCGGCAACGCCAAAGCGCTCAAGTTCGGGTACATCAACCCGCAGGGGGAACTGGTCATCCCCGCGAAATTCGACGTGGCCTTTGATTTCTCGGAAGGCCTCGCGCCAGTCCATGACGCGTTCCGCGTCGGGTATATCGACACGCAAGGCGCCTTCGCAATTTCGCCCTTCTTCGAGTCCGCGGGCACCTTCTCAGAAGGGCTTGCCCCGGTGCAGATCGACGGCAAGGTCGGCTATGTGGACCAGGATGGGGCGCTCGTCATCGAGGCCCGGTTCTTCCCCGCCGGACCCTTCTCGCAGGGCCTGGCTCCCGCCGCCATCGACGGCGTCTTCGGGTATATCGGACACGACGGGGAATACATCATCCAGCCCGCGTTCAGCAGCGCGCTGCCCTTCACGGAAGACCTCGCCGCCGTCGAGATTGATGAACGCATCGGGTATGTGGATACCAGGGGGACGTTCGTCATCCCGCCGCGGTTCGAGGCTGCGGGCCCCTTCGCCAACGGGCGGGCCCCGATCTTGTTGGACGGCTCCTGGCGCTTCATCGACCGGGAAGGCACCTTCACCGGCACCCAGGCCTACGAAGAGGTGGGCGCCCTGAGCGAGGGGCTGTACGCTTTCCAGAAAGATGGGTTGTGGGGCTATGCGGATGAGACCGGCGCGGCGGTGATCTCCCCGCGCTACGAAGACGCCAGACCATTCGCCGAAGGCTTGGCGCCCGTCCAGGTCAACGGCCTCTTCGGCTACATCGACCGCACCGGCTCCATGGTGATTCCCCCCGCCTACCAGAAGGCCTACTCCTTTCGCGACGGTCTCGCGCGGGTGCGGGTGGCGGCGGGGAAAGCGAGGAGCGCGTCCGCAGATGGCGCAGATGAAGATTAAGATAGTGGTCCACAGATGACACAGATTTGCACCGATTTGAAGATAAGAGATTGGGAGAAGGTTGATTCAGAAGATCCACATTCAAAACGACACCAGCGTGAAACGAGAGAACGGGAGTTCAACGAACAAACCCACTATTGCGGCCTGAAGGGCCAGCAACACACCAGCCCATCGCGGCAGAGCCGCAACCAAAGAAGAGGATTGTCCGCAGATAGCGCAGAGGAACGCAGATGAAGTAGAGGAACGCGAATGAACGCCAATGAACGCCAATAAGGAAGGTAGATTTGCCGAGACTGCGTACGATCCCTCTTGCGGCCTGAAGGGCCAGAACCATATCAGCCCAGGGCAGAGCGAAGCGCCGCCCTGGGTACACGGTGCCCCCCAATCTTGAGCGCTGAAGGTGCGGCGCCTCGCGTGCGTACCTACGAAGGAGGCAGACCGATGGCCCATCGACTCCCCATACTCACCCTCGCAGGTCTCGCGTGTGCGATCGTGGGCTGCGGCGTCTTCGATTCGCGGCCTTCGCTATCCGGGCAAATCACCTACGACGACATGGGCAAGTTCCCGGACCTGGAACTGCTCCCCATCACAAACGTGACCGTGTTTGCCTGCGTAGGGACTTTCCCTCCACCTGCGCCACAGAAGGCACGCGTCTGGCGCGATAAACCCGATCCCTCCTCGCCCAAAGCTGCAAGAATGAAGGAGATTGACGACCTCCTCGCCAGCATGCCAGAAAGTTTCGCATGGCGCGGCGCGCCATCGAAACCACGCTTCGACGGCGCCGAATACACGCGATACCAAGTCCGGGCCGACGCGGAAGGCAACTACGCATTTCCGGACCTGCCCGAGGGAACCTGCTACGTCTGCGTGCTCTATCACGTGCAGAATCGTGACGGACTCTGGCGAGAAAGCATGCCACGGAAGACAACCATCAAAAAGGGCGAACCCACCCGCCTCGACATTCTCCTGACCCGGTTTGACGTCGTCGACATCTGATTCGCAGGAGCGCTTGGGGTTGTATTGTCCGTCGCGTCGACTACATTGCGACTGCCAGCAAGGGAGTCGCGGTGTACAGCCGCGTTCTTTCCAACTTCAATATACGAGGCCCAAAGAACGCGGTTACAAACCGCGTCTACTCTGCAGCCTACCCCAGACACTTGTCATTGAGCGAGTCAGTTCTGAGCGAGTGGCCCGGTTTGCGGGATGAGGCCACCATGTTGTTTCGTTCGACACGTAACCGGGCTGTTGAAGATCTTGGATTTCAAATCTCGCGGGGCGCCCATGTATCCTCCCTTGGGTGCCACGGAGACGAGGAAATCAGATGAATATGCAGGAAGGCAAGAAAGTAGACGCGGCTTGTAGCCGCGTTTCTTCGCGCATCTCGCGTGACCACGAGGAAGTGCAGTTACCAGGTTCTTCTGCAAAGTACTTCGACCGGAATCAGCCAATCGAGCGTCTATCCGGGAACCTCCCCCATTGGCGTCAGCACGGAGTTATCTACTTTGTGGCGTTTCGCCTCGTTGACTCGCTGCCGCAATCGCGCCTGAAGACATGGAGGGCCGAGCGCGACGCGTGGCTCAAAGCACATCCAGAGCCGCACACCCCTGAGTTACGACGGCAATACCACGAACTATTCTCTGTGCACTTCCATCGCTGGTTGGATGAGGGACACGGCTCGTGCATCCTGAGCGTCCCTGAGAATAGGGCAATCGTCGAAGACGCGTTACGTGGTTTTGATGGCCTGCGTTACTGTCTGGATGAGTTCGTCGTGATGCCGAACCACGTGCACGCGTTGGTCACGCCGATAGGGGGTCACACGCTTTCGTCGATCGTGAAAAGCTGGAAGTCATACAGTGCTAAAGCGATTAACCGGCGGCGGGGCTCGTCCGGCGCGCTTTGGCAAAAGGAGAGCTTTGACCATATTGTTCGATCCCCGGTCAGCCTCGAGCGCTTTCGCGAGTACATACGCAACAACCCAAAGCCGAGAGCCAAGTAGATCCGGCGTGCAGCGGGTTCGAGTCTCCAATATACGGGGCCCAAGAAACGCGGTTACAAACCGCGTCTACGCTTCTTGCCTGCGTTGTCGTCGCCTGCAACGAGACAGGGAGGTATTCGGCAAGGCGCAGATCGAGCCAGGAAGAAGGACAAGCCGAAGACGGGCCCCTTACCCAATTCGACCGAAGTCTCTTGTTTTCCGCCAGATCGTTTGGCGAGAGCCTTACTCGCGCCGCGTTGCCTACCGATCGCGCAGATTCGGCATGTCGTCGCCGATGCCCCCGTTTGACCTTGACGAGCGAGGCAGTACCAGAGTGCCGTCCTCTTGTTTCTCCGCGTTCCTCTGCGAGTTCCGCGCCTCTGTGTTGGAGTGTAATCAAATCACGGGCGAGACGCCCGTTCCCCCTTGTCTGTCTCTTTTGTGAATCGGTGTAATCGGTGGACGCCGTGGAAGGGCCATGCTTGTCACTGTTTTGTCGCGAGGAAGTGAAAGTAGGGAATGAACGAGAACTCCGGCAGCCGGGACCCGGATTCCGGAGGAGCGCCGGGCTGGGATTGGAGCGGCCGTGATGGGTGGGATCCGCATTCCACGTTGAAGCCTGCGTTCGCGAGGGCGCTGGCGAGTTTGCGTCCGGTTTCCACGTCGGCGCCCTCTTCGGCGAGCGCGCGTGCGTATGCCTTGAGCCCGCTTTCGACCGGCGGATACTCGATGATGCCGCCGTAGTCGGGTTCCGCGGCGGCGATCAGTCTGCCTTCGGGCGCCAGCACGCGGTGAATCTCCGCGAGGGTGTCGGGCAGGCGCGCGATCCACAGAAAGAACATCTGCGTGAACACGAGATCGAATGACGCATCGGCGAAAGGCAAGGCGCAGGCTTCCGCCGCGGCACGCATTCCTTCCGCGAGGCGCAGCACAGTCACGTCGCGGTCCACGCCTACCGCATAACCTTCGGCGCGCCTGTCCAGCGTTGGTAGGAGTTCGCCGGTTCCCGTGCCGAGGTCGAGCACGCGTATGCATGCACCGAGCCGCGCCCTGCGCAGGAGCCGGTTGCGCTCGCCCGCGAACCACTCCGCCTGGCGCCGGTACGTGTCGCGCAGTTTCTCGGGCGTTGGCATGTGGACTAACCCTATCGCCCGCCGCCAGCGCAGGCGCAGGCACACGCGCACCCCGCGCAGGCGCAGGCGCATCCGCCGCCGTGACCGCCGCCGCCTCCGCTACCGCGGCTTTCGGCGAGCGCTTTCAGGACATCGCCGGTGAAGCGGTCGATGCCGGACAGGTCGAGTCCGGCTTTCGCCGGGGCGAGCGCGTCGAGACTGCCGGCGAGCCGGGTGGAGAGTCCTTCAAAGCGCCCGGCGATCGCGCTGGCCACGTCGCCAAAGGAAGCGCTGGGATTTGTCGAGGTGGGCGCCGGAATGCCCCCGCCGCCAAGGGAAGGCGTACCATGCGAATGGCTTGTCCACCACCGGGGCCGATAGGGTCCGCAGTGCACGGTCGTGTCGTCCAGGCGGCGGCCCCAGCCATCATCGAGCATGAGCCAATCGAAGTGCTTGTCGATGCGCTCGTAGCGCGCTTCGTAACCCGCCTCGGCCTCGACCGTGGCCCACGCCCTGGACACAATACTCCGGTAATACTCGCGGGTGCTCTTCAGGTCGAAACCTTCCATCGCCTTTCTCACGCGTTTGATGAGCGCGTCGAAGGGTTGCTCGAGATTCATGGCCTCCACGGGCTTGTCCTTCTGATTGCGGAACGCCTTCAGAAAGGCCTGCTCGTATGGACGGATCTTGACGGCCTGTCCATCCGCGCCCGTCCACATGCCCGAGCGCCCCGCGTCTCTTGCGACGTCGAGGGTCAAGGGGTCTTCGGTCTTCACCGTGACGAGTCCCTTCTTGGCGAGGGCGAAGACGATCATCGTCAGCACCTTGTTTAAGGGGATCTCGAGCAGGATCGCAGCCTCAACGGCGGTCAAGCCGCGTTTGAGGCCGCCGCCTTCGCGGCACAGCTCCGCTGCGAAGTATCCGCGCTTGCGCCGCAAGCGGAACAACCAGACCAGCGCGGCGAAGATCAACACGCCGAGATACAGCCAGAGGTGGAGTTCGACGCTCTGCACCATGCCGTAGATGCCCGCCACCAATCCGATAATCCACAGCGTGAATCCCGTGCCACGGGTCAGTGCAAAGAACGCCACGCTGAAGATCAGCACCAGCAACGCGCCGCTGACGTATTGGGCTTCCTGGCTTGCCGAGAACCAGCGCAGGAACAAAGCAAGAATAGAGTCCTTGCGTACATTCGTGACGAAGCGCTTCGGAAAGGACAGCCCATATTCATGCGGTCCGTTCAATAGCACTGTGTCCACCCACGCCACGGACACCTGGGTTTCGCCTTCCATAACTCCCTTGACGTCGAAGTCCTGGTTCTTCTTCTGCCACAGGATGCGATCCTTGACGGCAGGATACTCTTGTTCCGGAATAGGGAGCACGCAGCGGAGCGTCAATTGGGTGGTGCCCTGGATGTACTCGCTGCCGAACCAGGTGGGCGTGAAGCGGAAGGAGGCCAAATCGGGGCTGGTCGTGTCTTGCCAGACCATGCCGCTCTCGCGCGCGATGAACTCCACTCGGCCGGTCTGGCCGGGTTGGATGGTGTGGGGTCCGAGATGGATCTCGTAGCCCGAGCCGCGTGGCTTCAAGACCTCTGAAATGCGCACGCTTCCACCGGGCAGCGGCTGACCGTTTGCGGCCGCCTCCCCGGGACTGTGCTTGCCGATATTCGGCATGCCGACGTCCACAATGTCTATGGGATGCGCGCCGGGGCTGCACCTAAACGTGAGCGCATAGTGAATGAGCGCGGCGCCGTCTCCCTCGATGCGCACGGTGACCTCCGCCTCCGGCACGGAGAAGCGGTAGTTCTGCGCGAATACGGCGGGGCCCACCATGGCCAGCACCGCCCATGCCAGCAAGGACCGTCTCATGCGTTCAGCTCTCCGTGGTGTTGTCGGCGCATCGGAACTGAGTTCCGTCGCTCAGCGGGCACCCGCCACCGCAGACGTCCAAGTCCGGACATTCCGCGCAGTCCGCGGGCAAATTGGTGCGGTTGCGGATGGCGAGAAAGAGGGGACTTTCCCAGATGGTTTTCCAGTCGTCATTCAGGATGTGCCCGACGGGCTTGTAGTAACTCTGGCAAGGAAGGACCTGCCCGTCCGGTTCGATGCAGATGTTATATTCGGCCGCGGTGCAGCGTTTCAGTCCGACACCGAGGGCGGCCGGGTTCAACTGACAATACTGGGTCGGGCTGTACCAGATGAAGCGCAGGCCAAGCGCTTCAGCCTTTTCCGTAACCATGCCCAGAATGGGCTCGAGTTCCGCCTCGTCAAGACCCAATCCGGACGCGGGGGCGCGGCCCGTGTTGATGATCGAGTTCATGGCGCATTGGCGCACGCCCAGGCCGTGCAGGAACTCGAGCGTCTCTTCGATCGAGGGGGCATTGAGAGCACACAGGGTCGTGTTGGTGACGAGATAGATGTCGTCCGCGATCGCGTTCCGGATTCCCTGCACGGTGTCGCGGTATGCGCCCTCGCAGCCCACCATGCGATCATGGATGGACTCGTCGTGGCTTTCGATCGTGATCTGCACGTGGTCGAGCCCGCCGCCGCACAAGCGCCGCACGTAGTCGCGTTCCGACAATCTGCGGCCATTCGTGAGCAGGCCCGTGATGAGGCCCAGGTCTTCCGCCTTTTCGATGAGCGGCGCCAGGCACGGGCTCAAGGTGGCCTCGCCGCCGGTGAAACACACGTGGGGCACGCCGATGTCCCACAGCTTTTCGAGCGTGCGCATCCAGTCTTCGAGCGGCAGGGGCACGATCTCCCCGGGCCGGCGTGCCACGTAGCAGTGGGCGCAGTTGTCGTTGCACGCGTACGTCAGGGCAAGATCCGCGCGATAGGGAGCCGAGGGTTTGCGTCCGAACGGGGGAATGGACGGCACATCCACGGAGTAGACGGGGCACGCGTCGGCGCTCGTTTCGAGTTGACGCAGGATCGTCACGATGCGCTCGTAGTCGCGTTCCACGTCGGCCCGCGACGCCCGATACACTCTGCGAACATGCGCCACAGAGGCGGCCCTGTCATTGCCGTCGAGAATCGACTTCGCAAGTTCGGCCGCCGTGGCGTTCAGGTGGAGCACGCCGGACGCGTTGACTGAAAGCAGCGCGCTGCGGTCGGGGTCGATCCGCAGGTGCAGCCGCATGTAGTGCCCCGCCAATTCCCGGTGATAATGGTAGAGCCCGGGACGCACCGGTTCCGTCTCGCCGAACCACACGCGCATCTTGCGGGTGAGTGCGTTTACCATTTCGGCGCCTCCTCGACCTGGAACTCGGATTCACAATACGGGCACCGTACAAACACCGCGCCCGCGCGGACACACGTGCTCGTCGCGTCGAGCGTGGCGCCGCAGTTGGTACAGAGGAGTTTCTCCAGACGGACGTCACCGCTGAGGTCCACTCGGTGGGTCACGGTGACGCGCGTTTCCGGTGTCTTCATGCGGAGGATGTAGATCACGGACAAGCCGGCCCCAAGCAGGATGCCGCCAAACACCCACCGGGCCCAAAGCCCGGTGCTGGCCGCGGCTGCGAGGAACACCACGCCCAGGCCGAGCAACAGCATGGCGAAAAGATAGGCGACGGCTTTCATGATGGCCCCCGGGTCCTCCGATGCCCCCCTCCCGGATCGCGCCTGAGTCGGACGCACTCCCTATTATCCGCCGAATCCGGGAAACGCGCAATAGCGATGTCGCGGGCGTGGCAGCGCGGGCGGGCGGCCTACCCTTCCGACGGCCCGGTCTCTTCTTCGACGACCGGCGCCGGGGCGGGGGTCTTTGGGGCGGGTTCTTCCGCAGGCGCCTCAGGCTCCAAGGGGACCGCGGTCAAGGCATCCACCACGCTGAAGAAGAACATCCGCGGTTCATTCAGGGTAAGGTCGCCGTCGAGGGCCCCCCAATGCACCGCGTAACTGCCCGTTTCCAAGGGCTGGCTCAGGCGAATTCGCAGCAGCAGCCCCTCGGGCGCGTCGATGGGTTCCATGACGACCGGGATATCCTTCGTCTTGACCCAAGCCGAAACGCTTCCCGCCTGGCCGTAGGGCGGCTGAACGTCGATCTGGTTCATCTGGCAGAGTTTCCCGCCGTACACGGGCATCTTGTAGCAGATGAGGAGGGGCTCATGCTGGGTCGTCTCGACCCGAGGCCATCGGGTTGTGCCGTAGATGACTTGGCTGTCGCCGACGGTCTTGAGCTGCTGCGGCTCGATGAAGTCCGTCCGCCGGTACCGGTAATCCTGGAACTCATACACGCCTTTGCCTTCGGGAAGAGGCCACAGCATAACCGGCGTCGCCTGAACCTGTCGCAACTGCTCGACGTTGAGCAAGAGCATCCCGGGAGTGTAGCCCGTCTTCGAGAAGTAGAGGGACAACTCGCCCGGCGCATATTTCACGCGGTACTCCCCCAATGCGTTGCTGAGCCCTTGGTAGGAAGTGCCTTGCACCTGCACGGCGACCCCGGGTAGGGCTTCCCCTTTGACATCGACGATGGCGCCCCGGATCGTGCCGGTGTCGCAGCCGCACACGGCCAGCGCCATGGCAGCCGCCAATGCGGAACGAAAGGGAAAGCGGGCTATGGAGCAATCGAATCGCATGTATACGCTCTACAATACGCGGAGGGAGCAAATGGGTTTCATGATGGCATTGGACTCGCCCCCGCGGGCCAAGTCTTTCAGGTGGGAGCGGTCCGAGTCAAACCGGGCAGTGCAGGGTCCAAACACAAAGTGGGTGGACACGCCTTGTGGTGTGCCCACCCAAAGAAACTTCATGCACGCTCCCAGGCGGGAGCGAGTACCAATGCAGCTATTGAGCCGGGAACAGCGCGAAACCGTATGAAGACAGGGTCGCCCCCGCATTCACGAACACGCGTCCGCTCGGATCGACCGAGTCGGAATACAGGATGGTCGCCGAACCGGAACCGCCCGCGCCCGTCGCATTCGGGATGGCTTGGCCCAACACGCCCTCGTTCGGGTCGTCAGCCACCGGACGCCAACCGATCGAAGCATTACCCGCGATCGTGAAGGTATTGGCGGTCGGCGTGCGATTGTCACCTATCAGGTTGAAATACAACACGGTGTACGTTTGCGTCGTACTCGTATTGTTTTTCAGCGCAATGAAGGTGGCACTCGCCGATGGTGGAAAGAAGTTACTATTCGTGTTGCCACCACCATCGTTGAACTGCGGAATGGAGATGACCCCCGCGAAGGCAGCTACTGTGCCCAGCACCACTGCCGTGAGCATTACCGTGATTTTTTTCATCGTTTCACTCACCTCCTCTTGATTGAAAACTGCCTACCAGACATGTCGGATCAACACCCAGCGGGCAAACAGACCTGAAAACACCTACTCACACGGGAAACAAAAAGTCTCGGCCCCTCCTTACGGCTACCTTTAAGACCCCTTGCCCCTACGCAGCTCCCGCAAGGCCGGAAGATCCCGCCTGCGTGAGTGATTCCAATATAACACCCCCACCAGGTCTTGTCAATGGCTGAACGACATGTTCATTATCCCCCGAATCAGGCCTCCAATTCTTGGGGACTTCGAGCAAGAACAGGGGTGCTCTCTGCGCATCCATTCAAATTGAGCCATGTCCCCAATGGGGTGAGCAGCAATTGTGCCAACGCGATGTTAGCAATCAATGTGCTCTCTCCTAAGAGCTTAGGAGGTCTCCACCCCCTCTTTGCGGCCAGACAGTCTGACGGAGATTGTGGCTATCTGACAATAAGTGTCGCCGTCACATGTCGAGAAGGGATGAGTATCCAAACCGCCACGGGGTCCCGCTCAGTTGTCTTCGGACTGGCTCAGGCCCGATTCGGTAATCAGAGCCGACTCCTGGTAGTCCTCGTAGTCCGTGTTCACATCCCACAAATCATGGTCAGCCCCCCGGACAATATTCTCCGCGGCCAGCGACCCCATCAGGATGCTGTGATCTTGGTTGTTGTATTTGAAGGCCCCATATCGCCCGATTGCCTGGAGCCCCTGGATGCTCTTCAAGTAGTCGACGACCGGGCGCAGCGCAGCTTTGTATCCGGCGCGATACACAGGATAGCAGCGCCGGATCTTGAGCACGTAACCTCCCAGAACGGGTTCGTCCGCGACCAGTCCGGTCTTCCGCAATTCTTCCTGGGCCAGTTGAATAAGGGATGCATCGCCGCTGGCCCATAGGGCGTCTTCGTCGTTGGCCCAGTACTCGATGGCGAGAATCGTGCTTCGCTCTTCCCCGTTCAGATTGGGCACCCAGTTCCGGAAATTGGTGATCCGTCCCATGCGGACATTTTCGGAGTGCACGTAGAGCCATTGGTCTGGGAAGAGGCTTTCCGACTGGACGTTAAGATACACGAGGATCGTGTTGCGAAACCGCAGCGAAAGGGCGGATTCACGCACCGCTTCGGGGACCTCCGGCAAGCGGGACACGAGCAGCGAGATGGGCATCGACGAGATGATGCTGTCGTAGGATCTGGTTTCTCCCGTGCTGAGTTCGATCTCACAGGCGCGCCCGTCTTTGGTGAGGACGCGCTGGACGGGTGTCTGCAAGAAGACCCGGCCCCCGCAGTTTTCCACCCGTTCGCCCATGCGCTGATACACCATGCCGGTCCCCTGCAACGGGTAGGCGAATTGGTCCACCAGGGTTTGGTGCTGGGTGCTGCTTTTTGGTTCCTGGAGGGCATTCTTCAGGGCTTCTAGCAGATTCAGCTTTTTTATCCGTTGGGCGGCGAAGTCGGAATCAAGCTCCTTGCACGAGATGCCCCAAAGCTTCTCGCTATAGGTGCGGAAGAAGATATCGAACAAGCGGCGGCCAAACCGATCGACCACCCAATCCTCAAACGTGTCGAGCGAACCTCGCTTTGACGGCGCGACCCTCTCCTTGAAGTAGCTGCCCACGCAGTGAACCGCTTCTACCGGTCCGAGTTGGGTTAAGGCGTTCATCGGGCGCAGGGGGTAGTGAAAGAACTTGCCGTTGTAGTAGATGCGGGTTGTCCGGTTGACCATGGCATAGTCGCGCCCGACCACTTCCAGCCATAACGCATTGACCCGCCTGACCTTGCTGAAAAAGCGGTGTGGACCGAGATCGACGGTCTGGTTCCAGAGGGGCATGGAACGGGCCAGGCCGCCCAGGGTGTCGCCCGCTTCGTAGAGGTCTACCGATACGCCCTGCTTCGCAAGCTCATATGCGGCGGTGATTCCCGCCGGGCCGCCCCCGATTACGCCTACAACCATGCCGCCTCCATTGTTGCCTTCGTATGCTGCACACCTTCGGGGTGGTGCCGGCTCTCGGTTTGGGGTTGGATGTCGTAAGGCTGGCGCCCCACGCGCCCGCGCCAGCACGGCAGTATAGAAGGCGGGTGCAGGGCGTTCAAACAACCGGAGTTGCCAGCCTTTCAAAGCCACAGGCGAGGGCGCCTGTGCCACACGCGCTTGCTGTGCCTGTAGGAATTCTTCCTTTCTCACCGACCTCGGTTTGCATGAAAGACTTCAAGAGTTTCCGACAAACGAGGAATGGTAGATCGCCTGATAAGACACAGGCGAGGGCGCCTGTGCGCACGTCCGTTTCCTCTCCCGCGTTTGTTTTGGTACTCCTGAGGTCTTGCTGCAACCAAGTTCCACAAGACAGAAATAACCAACTAAAGCATGGCAAGCGCGTGTGGCACAGGCGCCCTCGCCTGTGTCCCATCGAGAATCGGACGGGTTGGACGGATCGGACAGATTCGACGGTCGGTCCGATCGGTCCGATGGGCGAGCCCATTCGGGACAGGCGCACTCGCCCGTGTCTCGTTCTGGGCTTCCTTGCTCGTCTCTTTCGCGCGCCCTATAATCGCGCTCCGGGAGGAGAATGATGGCCCAATATCTGGTTACTGGCGGCGCGGGGTTCATCGGTAGCAACCTCGTGCATGCCCTGCTTGCGCGGGGCCACGCGGTGCGCGTCCTCGACGATCTCTCCACGGGGCGGCGCGAGAACCTCTCCGGCGTCATGACCTCGATAGAGCTCATCGAAGGCAGCATCTGCGACGAGGCCCTCGTGCGCGATGCGATGGAAAGCGTAGACTACTGCCTGCATGAGGCGGCGATTCCATCCGTTCCCCGGTCTGTGGACGATCCGCTCACTTCGAATCGCGCTAATGTGGACGGGACTTTGAACGTCTTTCTTGCGGCGCGCGACGCGAAGGTGCGGCGGGTGGTATTCGCCTCATCCTCGTCCGTGTATGGCAACACCGAAGTCAGCCCGGCGCACGAGGACCTGCCGGTGTCGCCGATTTCGCCGTACGGCGTGAGCAAGGCCGCGTGCGAACATTACGCGCGCGTGTTCTCGGCGCTCTATGGCATCGACATCGTGGCCTTGCGCTATTTCAACGTGTTCGGACCGCGTCAGGACCCCGGCAGCCAGTATGCCGCCGTGATTCCGATTCTCATTACGCACATGCTGTGCGGCAAACGCCCGCCCGTGCACGGGGACGGCCGCCAGTCGCGGGACTTCAGCTTTATCGACAACGTGATTCACGCCAACCTGCTGGCGTGCGATGCCGAGGGCTCCATCGCGGGCGTCTACAACGCGGCGTGCGGCACGGAGACCACGCTCCTGGGTCTTGTGGCGCTGCTGAATCACGCGATGGGAATGAAACTGGAACCGGTGTTTTCGCCGGCGCGCGCGGGGGATATCCGGCGCTCCTGCGCGGACATCTCCCGCGCCGCGAAGACATTCGGATACAAGCCCACGGTTTCCGTGGGGGAAGGACTCCGGCGCACGATCGAGTGGTACCAGCGCGGTTGACGGCGCGTCAGCTTCTCCGCCACGCCGGGTACACGAGGAAGCAGTAGATGCCCGAGAGCGCCACACAACACCCCGCGATGAGAAACAGACTCAGGCGGTTCTCCGTCCCGCGGGTATGCAGACGGCTACGGCTCGGGTCATTGGGATTGTAGAAAACGGTCAAGGGATGCCCCTGTTCGGTGACGGACTTGATATTCTCAGGCGCGAGCGCGTTCGGGCTGCCCACGCCGGGCCACAGGCCCACAAACGCGCCCTTGTACGCGACGCTGCCGACTCGATACTCATAGGCGACGTTGACTTTGCGGGCGTAGTCCTGCGCATTGTAGTGAGTCGATTCGACTTCACCGGAAACCACCCAGCCGCCGGTGGCGGGCCATTCCGGCACGTTCAGGAAGAGCCAGAATAACGTGAGCGGCGCCACCGCGAGGAGCAGGGCGCAGACAAGCAGAAACTCCGGAAATCCTAATTTGCGGAATCTCCTTCGCGAATATACTGGCATGGTGTTCTCCGCCCGGTTCAAGGGCTATTGTCCTACCAAACATAGAGAGTGTCAAGGGGGCAAAGTGGCTTGGTGCGAGGCCGCGGCGTGCGACCGCGATTCTATCTTCATGGTCTGCCACGCTGTCCCCGCCTTCACGAGGATGACCGGTGTGGCGTTCTCGGGCTCCACTGCCGCTGTTGGGTTCGAATCCCGGGCGAGACGCCGGTTCGCACGTGTCAGGCCACCTTGTTGAATCGGCGAAAACGGGGCCAAGTAATCTATTGACTATTTTGATATTTATGCCTACACTGGACGTCTGGAGCATCTGGGGTCCGGCTGGCCGTGCGTGACGAAATCTGCCCGTCAAGCACAGGTCGTCCTTCCCTAAATTATTGTATTTTAATAAGATACGGCATGTGGGCGCAACTACCGATTTGCCTGAAACGTCCCCCTGTGGCATAATTGGGGGGAACGCATCTTGGGACGTGCGTATCCGTAGTGAAAGCGGTTACTGGGAAACTTGAGGCGTATTGTATTCGTGCGGCGGCGTTTTGGCCCCACGGCAATGCGACCTCTACCAATTGAGCCGTTTACGGGTGGCACGCGGACCCAGGTTGCGGGAATCCTTCCAGGCTTCTCCCGCCTCCCTATCCGCATGCCGTATCCCCGAACCGGAGGACCGACTATGTGGCTTCGTGGGCTGAAACGGAATGAAGGCGTCACGCTGATGGAACTGACCATGGCGGTGGCGCTGTTTTCCGTCGTGCTGGGGGCGACCGCCCAATCTCTCATCTCATACTACGTGGCCCTGGACACGCAGAATCAGCGGCATACGGCCATCCGGAACTGCACGGGGATTGTGAGCAATATGCGCGACGTGCGCGACGCCAACCCGGAGAGTTTCCCCGAGGCCCTGACCTCGGTCTGGCTCGACGAAACCGAGGTGTCCGGTGTGGGCACGCTTCCGCAGGAAGTCGTGACCGTGGATTATGTGGACCCGAACGCGAACCCGCTCGAGGTCACGGTAACCAGCGAATGGGTGGATTTGCGGGGCCGCCCCATGACGGTCAGCGTCACCACGTTGCTGACGGACCGTTAAGGAAGGCATGCGTATGGATTCACGGGGTTTCACTTTGGTCGAACTCGTCATCTCGATGGCCATCCTCGCCATCATCAGTGTGCTGGGTATTGTCGCGCTGCAGTCCTCGACGACGTCCATGGCCACCGCGGAGAGCAAGGCGGATGTGCAGGACAATGTCCGCGACGCGTTAGCCGCGATGACGCGGGAATTGCAGATGGCGTCCAAGACCAGCGACGACTCGCTGACGCCTCCGCTGGACGCCGTGGCCATCAACGCGAATCCCGCCGCGGGAAGCCCGACGGAACTCGTGTTCCAGACTCCCACGTCCGGCTCCGGGCGCAATTGGTCCAGACCGATCCGCTACCGCTACTTGAATGAAGACGCGAACGGCAACGGGCGGCTGGACAGCGGGGAAGACCTCGACTCGGACAGCGTCCTGAGCAGGCGCATCGTGCGCATTCAGGATCGTAACGGAGACGGGGATACGGCCGACACCGGCGAAACCACGCCCGTGGGCGGGGCCAACGATCTCAGCACCGTGCAATTCGCCCGCACGGGGGATGTGATCACCATAACGCTGACCGCGGACAAGTTCATGAGGGGACGCAGAAGCGATCCCGTACGTGTCACCGTGAGCAGCGACGTGTATTTGCAAAACTAAGTGGAGTACCCCGGCGTGAACGCGCCGGGTGCTGTGTCCCGGATGGAGGGCATTCCGATGGCCGACAGACGTAGAAATCAAGAAGGCATGGCGCTGGTCCTGGTCGTGCTGGCCGTGATCGTGATTCTCGGCGCGGTCACGGTGGTCGTGGCGCGCGTGCAGACCGCCAAAATACGCACCGATGAAGCCATCCAGCAGGCGCGGCTCGACGAAGTGTGCAAGGCCGGGGTGGACCTCGGTATCGAGCGCATCTGGAATCAGTACGTGATTGGGAACGGCAACACCACCGGCAACCTCGCCTCGTACTTCGTCTTCATTAACGGGTTTGTGCCCAACAACGAGGACGTGAACGGGAACGGGACGCAGGATGGCAGCGAATTCGACGCCAACGGCGACGGCGACTTCGACATCGCGGATCCGCTGGTCCTGGTTGCGGAGGAAGACGACCACATGCTGGCGTCGGGCGGCCAGATCGTCCAGGTGACCTTGGGCCGCACCGACGATCTTACGGGCACGACCCTGACGATTCGCGCCACGGGCAGGGTAGCGCAGCGCACGGCCACATCGGTCCAGACGGTGCGCGTGGCGGGCGAGTTGTTCGATGGCTTCGAATACGGCATCCTCGCCAACAACATCAACTGCATCCTGTGCCACGCCGAAGTGGTACCGCTCGATCTGGCGCGTAACACGGACGCATCGGAGTACGGCAATTTCGACCGCATCAAGGTGGCCGCACTCGAGTCGTTGATGATTCGCACCAGCGAGAACATCAACACCCATTTCGCGGGAACCGCATACAGCCGCGGTCAGGTGTACAACCAGACCGGCTCCTTGATGAGCGCGTCCAACATCGCCTCATCGACATTCAAGAGTTACCACTTCAGCAACACCAACGGAAAAGTGACGCAGAGTTCGACCGGCGCCATGACGGTCACCAACTTCGCCAATGCGGGGACGGACTCGGAGGGGATGCTGCAGCAGTTTGCGAATCTGTACCTCAATTACCCCGAGGACGAGCAGCTTCAAACCGATGGTACGTTGCCGACGGACTTTCCGGCGCCGTTCCCGGATGACGATGGGGACCGCTACGTCAGTGATGACGAGTTCGAGCGTGTGATCAACAGCACCAATGGATCCATCTCGTTCGAACTGGACCCGGCCGATGTCACCGGTACGGTGACGGCGGGCGTGGCCTATGGCGTGCCCACCGGTTCGGCCTATGCCGGTACGGACCTTCCCACCGCCTCCAACGGTGCGCTCGATACCTTGTCCACCGATGGCGCGTATGATGGCAACCTGTTCTTGATCGGCACGGACGATGACCCGATTGTCATCGATAAGAAGGTGGCCGTCGACGGCGACCTGGTGATCAAGGGTAAAGTGAAGGGATGGGGCCAAATCTACGTGCGCGGCAACGTGTACGTCGTGGGAGATGTCAACTACGCCGATGCGCCCGGCGAGTTTGGCGTGGCTGAGGACGGCACGGAAAACGGATTCGCGTTGACGGCCGGCGGCAGCATCATGATGG
>JADLGB010000224.1 GCA_020849535.1 Candidatus Hydrogenedentota bacterium | reverse complement strand
CACTTCCACCCGCCGCCCGTGGTTGCGCAGCAACCACGACGCGTAGGACCGCGTATAGCCCGTCGCTTCAACCAACCTATCCAGGATCTCTCCCTTCTCCTTCTTCCTCGCACGGCGAAACTGCTCCCCCATCGCCTTCGTCACACACTTGCGTTCCTGCATCGTTAACCTCATGGATTCCTTCCGCCTCCTTGCGGCGGAAGCTACCCCATACCCTCCAATTACCCGTACCTTTCGAGTAGATTTCTCTCATGAGGAAACGAATCCCTTTCGAGTAGATTTATAATGAGTCAATTCGTCGTTTTGATTGCTGCAGGCGAAATCGGTACACTCTGGCCTCTATGTTTGGCCCGCATGTACGTATTTGTCTCTCCGCGTTTATCACGGACTTCGCAGTAATGGTTGGCATTACCGCCACCCCCTTCTTCATCTACAAGCAATTGGGAGGCGACGCCACCATGTCCGGCGTGTTTGGCGCCGTTCAGGCGGCCGCCTATGCCCTCACCTGCCTTTTGTCCGCCGGCGTGGTGTCGCGCGCCAAGAATGGCCTCACCTGGGCTTTGGCCGGCATCGTGGTGTATACGGCCTTGTATTGCCTCATGCCCTTCTTTCGGACGCCCCTCGTCTGCCTGGCAGTGTCCACGATCGCCAGTGCGGGTCTGGCTTTGTATTGGCCCGCGGTGCACTCCTGGATTGGTGGCGAGCCCGATACGCGCATCCGCGCCCGCAACATGGGCTGGTTCAATATCTCCTGGAGTTTTGGTTTCGCGGTCAGCCCGCTCTTCGCCGGTCCCCTTTACGACTGGGACTACCGCCTGCCCTTTATTCTGCTGTTCTTCATGGGGGTGGTGGCCTTCATACTCGTGTGGTCCATGCCGCACGAGCGCTCCCACTTCAGTGATGCCACAGAGGAGATGCTCCTGGCCAGGTCGGATCACGACCGTGCAAGCGAAGTCTATCTCTTGTGCGGGTGGTGCGCCGTTCTTGTCGCTAACGCCTTGACCGGGGTGACCCGTTCGATCTATCCCAAACGCGTGGATGACCTCGTCGCGAGCGGTGAGTTGCGGCTCCTGTTTGAGTCGATTCCCTCGGAGTTCCTCACCAGCTCTCCCGCGACCAAGTACTCGTGGCTGGCATCGATCCTGGCCATGAGCACTGCACTCACCTTTCTCGTCATGGGGCGCACGACCGGGTGGCGGCACCGGTTCCAGTTTCTGCTCTGGATTCAAGTTGCCTCGGCGGCGGCTTTCTGGGGACTCGCGCGGACCCATAGCCTCGCGATCATGATGCTGTGTTTCGCCGTGGTGGGCGTCTACCTCGGCGTGGCCTTCTTCTCCAGCGTCTACTACTGCCTCGGCGACCCCGCGCACAAGCACCGCCGCGCCGCCATTAACGAGGCGGCCGTGGGCGCGGGCGGCTTCGCGGGCTGCATCATCGTCGGATACCTGGCCGGTCAATATGGCATGGCCATGCCGTTCGCTTATGCCCCATGGTGCATCGTCGCGGCAATCATCGTGCAGTGGGGACTCATCGAATACGGCAAACGCGCCCTTGCCCGCCGGGATGCCACCCCGTAAGGGATTGTAGTAGAAAGCCCAGGCTGGAATGACCGCGGCTTATCTCGGATCTGAGATCTCAGATCTGAGATCTCAGATCTCAGAGGTGCTTCCTCCCGCGTGCCACGGCACTAACGTGCGCGCTGGCGCGCCACGCTCAGAGAGGAGCCACTGCATTTCCCTGCACAACGAATCCGGAATGACGACATTCATCTTCAAGTGAAAGAACCGGCATCGAGCGCAGCGGCTGGACAAATGATCGACGCCTGGGGTAGACTCCATCCATGTGTCCTGGTCATCGAACTGGAATCAAGTCTCACGCCGTAGCCGTGCTCCTCGCGGTCTTCACCGCCTTGACGGGGGAAACCGGCTGGGCGGAGCAGCTTGTCCTGTGCATCTGCCACGAGGGAGACGTCTCCCTGGAATGGGGATGCACGCCGGTCGAATGCTGCCCGGATGATATCGACGGCGCATCCCCAGGAACGAGTGTCGCGGATCCGGCCCACCAACACGACTGCATCGATCTGCCCCTGCTTCTCAAGGGCGAGCACACGCCCCGGCTCCGCCATGAGGTGTCCAAGGTCGCTCCTTCCGAGGGGACGCCCATGGCCCTGCCCGCAACGGCGGAGACGAGCGTAGACACGCTTACGGCCCAACAGCGCCAGGCGAACGGCATCGCAATTCCAATTGCGCCCTCCCTTTCGCTGCGAAGCGTCATCCTCCTCCTCTGATCCCTTCCTGACTCCACTGGTAGTGCTCCACCACCACGTGTGAAGCGTGTTCCATGCTTCACAAGGAGAAAGGAAAGATGTCGACGTTTCGCTCTATCTGTACCTTGGCGTCGCTTGCCGCATTGTGTGGGCTGCTCCACGCCGATCCGGTGGTCTCACCCGAGCCCGCGGGCGTTCTCACGCTGGAATCGGCTATCGATGCCGCTTTGACACGCAACCCCAAGCTCAACGCCTTCTCGTGGGAATTGCGTGCGACCGACGCGCGAATCTTGCAGGCGGGGCTTCGGCCCAACCCTGAACTCAGCCTCGAAATTGAGGACATCCGTCTGAAATCCGGTCCCGCGGCGGAAGGCCGGACTGCCAGCGTGTCGGGCGTGGTCAGCCGCGACACGTTCTCCCTACCCGTTGCGGAAGGGGACCCGCTGCAGTTGCCGATAGTTCGCGCGAAACCGGTCCTGGGTTACGAAGTTGAGCGGGAACAGGGCGCGCGCTCCGGTCTTGCGGAATCGGAATTCACCTTGAGCCTGTCGCAAATCGTCGAGCTGGGAGGCAAGCGCGCCAAGCGCGTCGCCCTCGCAACGAATGAGAAGGACCTCGTGCGGTGGGACTATGAAGGCGTTCGCGCGGATGTGATTGCCGGGACCGCACGGGCCTACATCGACGTTGTGGCGGCGCAGGAGAGTCTTGACCTCCAGAACGAGCTAGTGCGATTGGCCGAAGAGGTTTCACAAACGGTTGCCGCGCGCGTCGAGGCGGGCCAGGTGTCGCCGATTCAGGAAGGGCGCGCCGGCGTGGCGCTGTCCATGGTGCAACTGGAACGCGACCGGGCCGTGCGCGATCTCGAGATCGCGCGCGTGCGACTCGCTGCCATGTGGGGAAGCGGAGCGGCCCTGTTCGAGCGCGCGGAAGGCTCCCTGCCGGATGTCGCCCCCGTGCCGCCCGCGGAACAGATTCTTGAGCGCGTGACCGCCAATCCCGATATCGCGCGGTGGACTGCGGAGATCGCCGCGCGGGATGCGCGCCACTCCCTCGAGCGATCGCGGCGTGTGCCCGATCCCGTGTTGTCGTTAGGGTTGCGCGCGACCGGCCTGGGCGATCGCGGTGGTTCCCGCATCGCCGGGGATTCCGAGAGAGGCTTTGAGGCCGCGCGCACCCGCACTGCGTTTGACGATGATTGGGACACGAGCCTGGTGGCCGGTCTCAGCTTTCCCTTGCCTATCTTCGATCGCAACCAAGGCAACATCGCGGAGGCGGCCGCCTTGGCGTCTAAAGCCAGCGATGAGCGCAAGGCGGTAGAGGTGACGGTGCGTGCCGCCTTGAGTGAGGCCGTCCTCGCAGCGGCTGGCGCGTGTGACGAGGCGGTCAGGCTGCGGGACGAAGTGCTGTCGAACGCGTCAGGAATTCTGGAGAAGACCCGCGTCGGGTTTGAAATGGGCAAGTTCAATTATCTCGACGTGCTCGACGCCCAACGCACGCTCTTCGAGGTGAGGACGGACGCGCTCGACGCGCGGCGCCGCTACCACCTCGCGTTGGTCGATATCGAACGACTGACCGGCGATGGCTTACAGGCGTGGGCGCGTCAGGCCGGGGAGAACTCCCATGACGAATAGATTGACCGGCACCAATAGCACGCCAGCTCTTCGCGCCGGGAGTTGCATAACACAATTCGGGCGCCCTTGCGGCGCACCCGTGGTCAAGGAGGTTGCGATCATGAAGCGCACAATCCAATTCAACGCCAGTACGACACGAATGAGTCTCATCTGGGGCATCTTCCTGCTATCCGTGTTGCTGCTGACTGGATGCTCTGGTCAGACGGCCGTGTTGGCGGAAAGCCGCGATGCCGCCGCGCCGCCGGCCACGCGCGATCCGGCCCGCCTCTGGTGCAACGAGCACAATGTCTATGAAGATGAATGCGTGTTGTGCCATCCCGAACTTGCGGCGGAACACGCTGAAGACTCGCACGAGCATGGAGACCAGGAGGACCATGAGCACGGCGACGGGCTTTGGTGCGAGGAACACAATGTCGCTGAGAGCGAATGTGGGATCTGTCATCCGGAACTGGTCAAGACCTTGCAGCTCGGCCAGAGTCTGAAGGTGCGGTTCGGAACCAACGACACGATTTTGAAATCGGGCGTGACCCTTGGGAAGCCTGATAGATCGCTCGTTGTGGACGGGATCGAGGCCCTCGGACGCGTCAGCTACAACCGGAATAAGCTCGCGTTGATTACCCCGCTCGCGGGCGGTGTGCTGACCAAGGTCAACGTAGACGTGGGCGCGGAGGTACAGGCCGGCGATCTGCTGGCTGAGGTGAACGCGTCCGCTATCGCGGATGCCGCAGGCGCCTATGCGCGGGCATTGGCGGAGCAGAAGCTCCGCGCGCAGGTTTATGCGCGCGAGAAGGATCTCGTTGATCGCGCGATCTCGGCGCGGCAGGACTATGAGGAGGCCCGCGCGGCGCTAGAGGCGAGCCAGAGCGCGGCGCAGCAGGCGAAGCAGACGCTGCTCAGTCTTGGAATCGCTCCCGATGAGGTCGCGCGCTATTCCGCAAATGGTGGCGCACCCGTGATGCCGATCCGCGCGCCCTTCGCGGGCACCATCGTCGATCGTAGCGCTGTCACCGGCGCTGCCGTGTCCCCAGGCAATCCTATCGTCGAACTGGCCGACCTGTCCGTGATGTGGCTCGAACTTTCGGTCGCGGAAACCCATCTGGCCGCGCTGCGCGAAGGCATGCTGGTCGAAGCGCGCTTCGACGCCTATCCGGATCAGGAGTTTCGCGGCGTGCTGGAGTGGATCGCTTCGCGCGTTGATGAGCAGACGCGAAGAGTGGAAGCGCGTGCGGTACTGTCCAATGAAGATGGTCTCCTCAAGCATGGCATGTTCGGGCGCGCGACACTTGCCGGGGAATCCATGGCGTCCGGCTTCTCGGTGCCGGAATCCGCAGTGCAGATCCTGGACGGGCAGCCGATGGTGTTTGCGCGTCTGGAAGACGACCTTTTCGAGACGCGCCTCGTGCAGGTGGGCGCGGCTACGCAAGGGCGCATCCCGGTACTGGCGGGTGTCTCCGCGGAAGACGAGATTGTGTTCTCGGAAAGCTACCTCCTCAAGGCCGAACTGCTGAAGGCGCGTCTCGGCGCCGGATGCGCCGACCACTAGGAGGATCAGACCATCATGCTGGAACGACTGATCGCCTTCGCGCTACAGAACCGTCTTCTCGTTGTTGTGCTGTTTGCTTCATGTTGTCTCTTCGGGGCCTGGCGGCTGCTGAACCTGCCCATCGACGCGTTTCCCGACACGACGCCGGTGCAGGTGCAAGTGAATACCACGGCCTCCGCCTTGAACCCGGAAGAGATCGAGCAGGAAATCACGCGCCCCGTCGAATGGGCCATCTCAGGACTGCCCGGCTTGGAGAATGTGCGCTCGATCTCCAAATTCGGTCTTTCGCAGGTCGTGGCGACCTTTAATGATGAAACGCTCGTCTATGACGCCCGGCAGTTCATCATGGAACGCCTCGCAACGGTGGAACTCTCGGAAGGCATCGACCGTCCTCAACTGGGTCCTATCGCCACGGGTCTTGGAGAGGTCTTGCATTATATCGTCCGTTCGACCGATCCGAATCGCTCGCTGACGGATGTACGCACCCTCCATGACACGATCATCAAGCCCGAACTTCTCAAGGTGCCGGGCGTGGCCGAGGTCAACAGTTGGGGCGGGTTTGAGAAGCAGTACCACGTCATCGTCAATCCGGAGTCCCTCATCAAATACGGACTCACGCTCAATGACGTGGAGCAGGCGCTGCTGAAGAATAACCACAACGTCGGCGGTGGACAGATCGAGCGGGCGGGAGAATCGCTGCTGGTGCACGGCCTGGGCCGGGTCGCGTCCGTGGAAGAAATCAACAGCATCGTAGTCGCCGCCTATGAGGGTACGCCGATCCACATTCATGACGTGGCCGAGGTTCGCATCGACCATGAGATTCGCCGCGGGGCGGTGACGTTCCAAGGCCAGGGCGAAGCGATGCTCGGACTGGGTTTCATGCTTATGGGGGAGAACAGCCATGAAGTGACGCAGGCGCTTCGCGAGCGGCTTGACTCGGCCGCGTCCGCTCTTCCAGACGATGTGGTGGTCGAGGTCGTTTATGACCGTACCGGACTCGTGACCGAAGTCATCCATACCGTAACCGACAATCTCGTGATGGGGGCGATCCTGGTTGTGCTCGTCCTGTTCGTTCTGTTGGGCAATATCCGCGCGGGTCTGCTCGTTGCCGCCACCATTCCCGTCGCGATGCTCTTCGCCGTGGCGGGCATGTACGAGATGGCCATCGCGGCCAGCCTGCTCAGTCTGGGCGCGGTGGATTTCGGTATCCTCGTGGATGGATCGGTGGTCATGACCGAGGTGAATCTCCGGCGATTGCGGGAAGAGCAAGCGCGCTTGGGGCGGGTCTTGACGCGCTCCGAGCGCTTGGCCTGCATAATCCGCTCGAGCCAGGAGATCGTTCGCCCCATCGCGTTTGGCATGGGCATCATTTTGATTGTCTTCTTCCCGGTGCTGGCGCTGGAGGGCGTGGAGGGGAAGATGTTCAAACCGATGGCGTGGACCTTCATCCTCGCGCTGATCGGTGCTACGGCCATTGCCCTGCTGTTGTCGCCGGTGCTCTCCTACTACTTTCTGCCGCGCAACGCACGTTCCGAGCACAAGGGACTTTCACACGTCCTGACTTGGGCGTACGACTTCTCCCTACGCGGTATCCTGCGCGCGCGCTGGCTGGTGCTCATCGTCACCGCCTTCCTTGTAGCGGGCGTGGGTATGCTTGCCTCGCGACTGGGGGCCGAATTCACGCCGCGTCTAAGCGAAGGCGCCGTCGTCGCGAACGTTATCCGGCTCGCTGGTGTGTCCATTGACACCTCCGTGCGTCACAATACGCGTATCGAGCAAGCGCTGCTCAAGTCCTTTCCCGACGAGATTCGCTATGTCTGGAGCCGCATCGGCAGTGCGGAGATCGCCACGGACCCCATGGGCACGGAACTGACGGACATCTTCTTCACGCTGTATCCTCGAGAGCAGTGGACAAAGGCCGCCTCGCAGGCGGAACTGGTCGCGGCGATTGAGGAGACGCTCGCGGGATTGCCCGGACTCAACATCGCTTATTCGCAGCCCATCGAACTGCGCATGAATGAACTCGCCTCGGGTATACGTTCCGATGTGGGCATCATGGTCTACGGCGATGATTTCGATGAGTTGGTGCGCATTTCCGACGATATCCAGCGTACGCTCCTGCAGATCGATGGCGCCGCGGACCTTTCCGCCGATCAGATTACAGGCCAGCCTGCCGTGCAGATCCGCGTTGACCAGACGCGCTTAGCACGCCACGGCATACCGGGTGCCGACGTGTTGGACTTTGTGCAGGCGGCGGGCGGCGTTGACGCGGGCCAGGTCTACGAGGGGCAGCGGAGTTTTCCCCTCGTCATGCGTCTCCCCGACGAGCTGCGTGGCAATGTGGACCTGCTGCGCGAAACGACGATACCCACGGCGCTCGGACCGCAACTTGAATTGCACGAGGTGGCGGACATCCGGGAGGTCAGTGCGCCCTCCACGATCAACCGTGAGTGGGGCCGGCGGTTAATACGCGTCCAGGCGAACGTGCGCGGACGCGATGTCGCCTCGTTTGTGCAAGAGGCGAAGGAGAAAGTGGCGGCAAACGTGACACTCCCGGAAGGGTACGTGGTCGAGTGGGGCGGCCAGTTCCAGAACCTCGAGCGGGCGCGCTTGCGGTTCTCGATAATTGTTCCGCTGACGCTGCTCCTGGTGTTTGTCCTGCTGTACTTCAGCCTCAAGAGTCTTCGCGATGTGCTCATCATCTACACGGGCATTCCCTTCGCCGTGATTGGGGGCGTCCTCGCGTTGTGGATGCGTGGCATTCCATTCAGTGTCAGCGCGGCGGTGGGGTTCATTGCGCTTTCCGGCATCGCCGTGCTGAACGGGCAGGTCCTGGTTGCGGCGATTCGCGTGCATAGCACTGCGGGTCTGAGCATGTGGGAGGCCCTCTTGGCCGCGGGCAAAGAGCGGCTTCGTCCCGTGCTCGCGACGGCGATCACGGACGCGGCGGGGTTCATCCCTATGGCTTTGTCCACGGGTGTGGGCGCGGAAGTTCAGCGCCCGCTCGCGACGGTTGTCATCGGTGGCGTCTTGACGTCCACGCTGCTCACGCTCTACGTGCTGCCCGCGTTGTATCTCGTTACCGCGAGGAAAGCGAAAGCCGTCGTGTCTGAACCATAATGTTGCACGTCAAGTAGCGAATGGGGTATCCCTGCTGGTATGGGTGCGCAGCGCCCGAAAGGAGGCAGGTATGACCCGCTGTCTGTTCGTGGTATTCGCATCTTCCTGCATTGCATCGATCGCGATGGCCGAGGATGGAGGACCGGGCGCCGCGGGGCTCGCGGTCCTGGTGGACAGCGGCAATGACGCGACCGAGGCCCTTCAGGCGGCGGCGGACAGGGCCAAGGGTGTGCTCGAACTTCCTTCTGGCACACTGCTGATCGGCCGCCCCATCGTCATCGACCTTACGAAGACGGGATTCCGCGGCGTGCGCGGCGAGAGCGGGGCGAGCCGTGTGATAATGAACGGATCAGGACCAGCGTTCCGCGTTGTCGGTGATCATCAGGGCACCGCCGACCCCAATTCCGTTCAAGAGCACACGTGGGAGATGGAGCGATTCCCCGTGCTGAGCGGATTTGAGATTCTGGGCGCGCATCCTGAGGCGGACGGAGTTGAGTTGGTCAGGACGATGAAGTGCACGATTCAGAACGTGCTCATTCGTAAGTGCCGCTTTGGAGTGCACCTTGTTGAACGCAACCGCAATTTCATCCTCGCGGATTCCCACATCTACAATGGCACCGATTCGGGGGTCTTTTTTGACCAGTGCAATCTGCACCAGGCGAATATCATCGGAAACCACATCAGCTACAACGCGCGCGCGGGCATCCGGCAGTTCAATGGCGACGTGCACAATATCCAGATCACAGGCAATGACATCGAGTACAACTCCGGCAGCACGGAATCAAGCGGCGAGATCGTATTGGAGGCCCCGGACGGCATCATCAGCGAATACACCATCGCCGGCAACACGATCCAGGCGCGCCCGGAGAACGCCGGGGCCAACATCCTCATTGTGGGGAGCGAAGCCAACACGCCCCACGCGGCGCGGGTGCTCTCCATCACGGGCAATGTTGTTGGCAGCCGCACCGAGAACGTCCGCATGGAGCATGCGTCGCGGGCGACGGTGACCGGAAACACAATCTACGGCGGCGTGTCGCTCAACGTCCACCTGAGGTACTGCCAGGGCGTGGTCATCGGCGACAATTCAGTGGGCACGCGCCCGACTATGCACGACTCGGAGTCCGTCTATGACGACGGGGTGCTGTACGAAGTCTGCAAGGATTGCACGCTTTCAGGAGGCATCCTGAGCGGAATGCGCTATGGCAAGGAGGCGGAGGGAGGTGCGGTTACGTTGCGGGACTGCGTGAACTGCCGTGTGTCGGACCTGCAAATCGTCGAGCCGAAGGTTCGTGGCGTTCATGTGATCGCCGGAACCGGAAACACAATTTCGGCCACCACCATCGTGCAACGGGACAATCCGGAACTGCGAGCGGGTATCAGCGTTGGCGGCTCGAATCAGATTCTTCAGGGCAACGTGTTTATCGGCACGCTGGAAAAACCAATCGAGATGCCGGAGGGAACCGGCATCTCGATGAATAACACTAGCTTGAGGCCGTGACGCGCGCCAGCGCTATTGCGCTTCCTTCTTGATGATTTTGATGCGGAGATCTTTGAACTGCACCTTCATCGGCGGCCCGGGGTGCATCTGCATTGCGATGATGCCTTTCGCGCGGGAGAACTTCGCGTCGCGGTCATCCACCTCGCACATGAGCTGGCCGTTGATGCGGAGCGCGATCTTGGTCCCAATCGCACTGACTTCGTAGTCATTCCAATCTTCCTGGTGAATGACCTTCTGCAGGTCGTCGGGATTGGCGAACGGCTCTTCCTTGCGTTCACCCTTCTCATCGATCTGCGCCTTGAATCCGCGCATCACGACGCCGTTGCGGTCGTGCTGGAACAGGCACCCGGTCCATTGCGTGCCCGCTTCCATGTCGGCCTGATAGCCCCAGGTGTCCCATTCGGGCCGCTTCTCGCTGCGGAACTGCACGCCCGAGTTGCCGCCCACGAGTTTGAACTTGAAGCGGAGAATGAAGTCGGCCGGTTCCCCGTCTTTCCAATACAGGTAGTGGTGCTTGATGCAAGGTTTTTCGGTGGTGCTTTCTGAAGTGATCGCACCATCCTCGACCCACCACCCCGCGGGCTTGCCCTCCCACCCGGTCAGGTCGGTGCCGTTGAACATGGACACGAAGCCTTCTTCGGGCTTTTCCTGTGCCGCGGCGAAAGGCGCCGACAGCAGGCACATCATTGCGATAGTCAGAGTGACTCTCATGGCACCTCCGTCATTCCCGAGCAGGCGGGAATCCGCTGCGTACTCATGCTGGCAGTTCGTACCTTTCGCGACGCGGGCGAGTCAGGAGCGCGTTGCCTTCATCGCAATTTGTGAAGCGCTCCGCGGCCGGATCCCACTGTAGCGTTTCGCCCACCTTGCCAACCTCGCGCGCTATATTCACGAGATAGCAGAGGGACGAACTCCGCTGCCCGAACTCGATGTCCGCAGTGCAACGCACGCGCGTCTTGATGCCCTTGACCCAATTCTCGATGTGCGGCTGGGTTTCCGGCACTGTCTGTGCCGCGGGTCGATCCGGCGACTCGATCAGCTCGGGCGCGCTCGCGGAGATCATGTCGCGGTTGATTTCAACCGTGCCTTTCTCGCACTCGAAGATGGCGCCAAGGCCGGGGCTAAAGTCCGCGTCCAGATCGAGATGCAGCTCAATGCCATTGGCGTATCGCATGAGTACCTTGGCGCGCGGTCCTACGACATCCTTCGTCATCCCGTAGTATCCCGCACCGGTTTCGTTTGGTCCCGGCACGCGATCCGTGGTGAAATTACCTGCGGGCCTGTCGGCCACGGCCTCCTGCAAAATGACCTCCGTCGGCCCGGTTTCGTCCATCCCGATGCCGCGATTGATCTGATCGTAGCTGTGGGTGCCCCAACCGGTCACGCCAAAGCAAAGGCCGCCGCCATCGTAGTCCCACCACTTCGACCAGGCGCGCCGGATGTCCTCGTGGTAAGGCCGCATCACGGCCTGGTTGGTCCAGATATCCCACCAGTTCTCGCTACCGCCTTCCGGCATGGGCTGACCTTCCTTGTCCTCCCAGAGTACCGGTCCCACGAAATTGGGCGCGCGGACAACCTTGATCTTTCCCAGGCTGCCGTTCTTCACGAGATCGCTGGCCCAGTTGTTCAACGGAATCGAGCGCTGCTGCGTGCCGACCTGCGTGATTCGCTCGTATTTGCGCGCGCGGTTCACCATCTCGCGCCCTTCGGCGATGGTGAGGCACATCGGTTTTTCGATATAGGTGTCCATTCCCATGGCCATCGCCGAGCATGCAACCCAGGCCCGCGCGTGGGTTGTCGTCTCAACCATGACGCCATCCAGCTTCTCTTTCTCGATCATCTCGCGAAAATCGGTGTAGGGGATCCATCCCTCCTTCTCGCCGACGTCTCGCATGAGTTCGTCTACGCGCGGCTTGAAGCAGTCGCACACCGCCGCGATCTGCAACTCCGGGATCTTCAGACACGTCGCCGCGATGTCACGGCAGCGTCCGCCGAGACCGATGAGCCCTACGCGGACCCGCTCGCTGGGGGCGGCTGCCTGGAACCCAAGTGTCTTGGGTGCAAGAATCACCGGCACAGCGGCCGCCGCGGTTTTCAAAAAACTTCTGCGATTCATCGTTCTATTCCTCCCCGGTGGATGCTGACGTCCCCCGTATTCAACCGGCGCCCCCGTATTGCCGTCTCAGAAGGAGACCAGGCAATGATAAATATACGTATACGCGAACGATTCAATATTCTCCCACATTTGCCGGACGATTTGCTCATCCCCCAGAATCTGCGAGACTTCCTTTCGCTTCGTTT
>JADLGB010000223.1 GCA_020849535.1 Candidatus Hydrogenedentota bacterium | reverse complement strand
TGGCGAGCCGCTGCTTCTGCCCTCCTGACAGGTTGACGCCCCGCTCGCCAAGCAGTGTGTCGTAGCCGTCCGGGAGCGCGCGCACGGTATCGAGAAACTGGGCGGTGTCGCAGGCGCGGTCCAACTCTTCATCGCTCGCCCCAGGTCTGCCCATGCAGAGATTGGCGCGAATGGTATCGGAGAAGAGAAACGTATCCTGCGGTACGTAGCCCATGGCCCCGCGCAACACGGCCAGGGGAATTGTCAAGGCCTCCATTCCGTCTATCCGCACCGCGCCGCTCACCGGGTCATATTCGCGCGTGAGCAGCGACACAATGGTCGACTTCCCGGCTCCGGTGGGGCCCACGATCGCGAGCGTTTGACCGCACGCAATATCGAATGAAACCTCGTGAAGGACTTCGCGCCCGCCGTACGCGAAAGAGACTTGCTCGAAGGAGAGTCTTCCCTCCAGCAAATCCGCAGAACGGTTCGTGTGCGCGCTGTCTCGGACAGACGGCAACTTCACGAGGAACTCGGAGAGCCTGTTCATGCCGACGGCCCCGCGTTGATACAGGGTCAACACCCAGCCGAAGTCAGCCAGAGGCCACGCCAATAAGAACATGCACCATAGGAATGCGGTCAGGTCGCCCAGCGTGAAAGGTACCGCACGCACGGCGAGCGCGCCGCCGTCTAGCACCACACGCCGCACCGTACTTTCATCGATCACCATTAAGCCGCCTTGCCACAGGACCAAAAGAATCGTCGCCCCCACCAGCAACCCGATGCACGGCCATGCGAATGAAATGACCAGGGCCAGGCGCATGCTCTCGCGCATGTAGGACTCGGACTCCTTGCGGAAATCGCGCAGTTCATGCTCGGCCGCCCCATAAGCCTGGACCACGCGCGCGCCCGCGAGACTCTCTTGCACGCGGGAGGTAACCACGCCGTATTGGTCCTGGACCCGCTTGGATTGGCGGTGCATGTACATGACGAAACCGTAGACCAGCAGCGACACAAAGGGCAGCGGCATCAGCGATATCAACGTCAGCCTGAGGCTGAAGTAGACCATCACGGCGAGGGTGAAAGGCAGCCGCAGCATGTCCACGGTACCCATGATTCCAGGTCCGATGAAGTCCCGCACGTAGTTCAGGTCATTCGAGGCGCGGGCCATGATCTCGCCCGTCTGGGTACTGTGGAAAAAGTCCCGGGAAAGGGACTGGATCTTCTTGAAGTAGTCGTTGCGCAGGTCGTATTCGAAGCGGCGTGACGCCCGGATCATCAGCATCCGCTGCCAATACCGCGCGACGCCCACGGCCAATGCGAAGGCCAGCAGCACAAGAAAGAAGAGCCACAGGCGGCGCATGGTCATACCGTTCGCGGTGAATTCATTGACGGCCACGCGCATGATGATCGGCATGGCCAGATTGATGGACGAGAAGATTACGGCCAGTATCGTTCCGGCGAGATATGCCTTCCAGTAGCGCCGGTTGTAACGCAGGATGGTCCGGAAGGGGCGGCCCGCAAGGGCCAAACGGCCGGGCTCGTTCACGTTCACGCTTCTTTCGTGACCTTGAGAATGGGCAACCCTTGGACCAACTCGAGCAGGTCCTCGGCATGGAACGGCTTCAACAGGTATCCGTCCGCGCCGGACTCGCGAAAACGCGGAGACGAACTCTCGATCGGTTTCGCGGTCACCATGTAGACCTTCACGCCCACAAGGGCAGGGTCGGACTTGATGCGCCGGCACGTCTCCCAGCCGTCGATACCCGGCATGGCGATATCAAGAAGAACCAAACCGAACTCGTGGCGTGCCAGGAGGGCAAGCGCCTCATCGCCCGTCGCGCATTGAGCGACATCGTACCCGTCCGATTCCAGACAACGAACCATGAACGTCAAGATCTCGGCGTCATCATCCACACATAGGATGCGGTGGCCGGGTGATTCCGCGGCGACGCCCACCGTCTGCCCGACCGCATAGTGAATGGCGCTCAGCAGGGCGCTCTTGCGGAAGTTCCGCTTGATGCGAAATGCGACCAGGGATCGGTAGCGCCCATACAGCTCTTCGTCGCTGGTGAGCATGATGATGGGGAGATCGCCGGACGCCTTGTCGGCTAGCAGCGTATCCAGGATCTCGTTGCCGCTATCCGCGGCCTCCAGATCGACGATGATGCAATCGGGACTGTGCCGGTGCGCCAGCGCGACCGCGTGGCCCGCGCTCAGCGCGTGGATCACATCCATCCCTTCCGCCATGAGGAGCGTGCGAATCTGCATGCTCAAGGCGCGGTCGTGAGTGACCAACTCGACCAGCAGCCGGGTGCCCGGAGGCGTGGCATCTTCGGAGCCGCCCTCGTCCGTCTCCTTCCGCTTCGGCTCGCGCAACGGCAGGGAGAACCGGAACGTGCTCCCTTTGCCTACCTCGCTGCTGACAGTGATACGGCTGCCGTGCAGACGCGCAATATCCTGGGCGATCGACAGCCCGATCCCCGTCCCGCCGTATTTGCGCGTGGACGAGCTGTCGTACTGGTAGAAACGCGTGAAAACCTTGTCCAATGCTTCGGGGGGAATCCCGATTCCCGTGTCACGCACGGTCACTTCCACACTCGCATCCGTGGGCTGGATCTCCACGGTGACCTTTCCGCCCTTTTGATTGAACTTGACTGCGTTGGACAGCAGGTTGTTGAAGACCTGTCCCATCTTGCCCTTGTCCCCTTCCACGAGGACGTGCTCAGGCGGCGCGATCAACTCCAATTCAATCTCGCGCCCATCGGCCACAGGTTGCACGATCTGCATGCTCAGTCGGGCGCACTCCGCCAGATCGAACGTGCTGAACACCAGCGTCTCGGCGCCTCGATGGAGCCGCGAGAAGTCGAGCAGATTCTCGATGAGGGTCACGAGCTTCTCGATGTTCCGCAGGCTGATTCCCAGGTAATCCCGCTGCACGTCGTTCACCGGACCCACCTTGCCGTTGAAGATCATGTCCGTGTAGCCCATGACCGCCACCAGCGGTGTCCGCAGCTCGTGCGACACGTTGGACAGCAGGTTGGTCTTCATCTCATCGAGGGTCTTCAGCTCCTCGTTTGCATCGTGGAGCTTTTCGCGGGCGCGCGTCACTTCTTCGAGGGAAACCTGCAGATGCTCCAGAAGTTGCGCGTTGCGAATGGCGACTGCGACATGCGGGGCCATCTGTTCGAGCACTTCCACATCGTGATGCGAAAACGATTCGATGCGATTGGATCCGAGGTTCAGCGTGCCGATGATTCGGCCGGTCGCATAGAGGGGAATACAGAGGCAACTCTTCGTCCCCGGAGGAAACTGTTCGCCAAAGGGGATATCGCCCGCACCCAAGTCATCGACCAGAAGGCATTCCTGCTTCGCCGCGACCCAGGAGGAACAGTACCGCTCATCGGTGATCGAAAACGCGCGCGGCAGTACACCGCCGAACTCGGGCCAGAGACGGCGTGCTTCGAAAGTGTCGCCGCCCTCTTTCAATAGGGCCAGCTCCGCGTAGTCGAAATCGATCAGCTTCTTGACTTCCACCACGAGGCTTTCATACAGGCGCCCCGCTTCCAAACTCGAGTTGATGACGTTGGCGATCTGGTTGATCGCGCTCAGGCGTTCCGCGCGGTCGCGGGCTTCCCGCTCCAGGCGAACGCTCTTGGTCACGTCGCGGAAGATGCCTTCCACGCCGATGACCTCGCCTTCATCGTCGTGCATCAAGTTGCCGGACAACTCGACGCAGATGGCCCGCCCGTCCTGGCGCTTCATCCACACGCGCGACCGCTCGACAAAGCCCTCCTCCGCCAGCGCGTCATTGAAGCGCGCCAGGTCCGTCGGCTCGAGAAACATCTGACGGATGTTGCGCCCGAGCGCGTCGTACACCTGACCGAATCCAAAAATCTCCGCTCCGGCGGGATTCATGAATCCAACGATGCCTTCCGGGTCAGTCTGGAAAATGCCATCGCGCATCGAGGTGACCAGACTCCGGTATTTCTCTTCGGATTCTTCGAGCTGCCGGATATTGCCTTTCAGAGCCAACGCCATCTTGTTGAATGAAGTGGCTAGCTCCTCGATTTCGTCTCCGGTGCCAATCTTCAACTTGAGTTCCAGGTCCCCCTGGCCGATGATCTGCGCGCCTTCATTCAGCAACAACACTGGCCGCACAATGTTGTTATGGACGTTTCGGAAGGCATTCAGGCAGAGGAACGCCACGAGAAGCATGCTGCCGCCGACCGCCAGCGCACCCACCATGTAGATGATCGAATACACATCCCGAGCGGACCGGCTGACAAGGACGAATATCTCGTGCCGGTCGAAAATGCGGTCGTACGCGACGAACGAATCGTTGATGGATCCCGCTTCGGCAAAACGCGCCGGGCGAACGGTCCCGCTATTGGCGCCGACCGGAGACAACAGGACCTCCGCAATCCGCGGATCCAGCACTTCGCTTTCGCTGAGGATCGGTTTCTCCGCCAACGAGTGAGGATCCAGACGCGTGACCTTCATGACTCCTTCGTTGTTCTTATACGCGACCTGGTAGGTATCGGATTCCGAGGCTGCCACGGCGGGGATTTCTCGAAAGGGATCGTAACCGAGTGCGAACTTCAGCAACACCGTGACATCGATGACGGCCGAGATATAACCGATCTTCTCCTTGTTGCGAAGGGAATAGACCGGGGCAACAGTCTGCGCGACATAGCGATTCATCTCGGGCAAGCTGGAAAAATCCACGTAGCGGCAGTCGTTGACGAGATCAGGCCATTCCGGGTGGTCGCCCACCCAACCGGGCGGCCTTTCAGAACTGAAAACTACCTTCCCTGCCTCGTCGTAGAGGATGAGTACGGTACCCACCGCCTCGCCGGCATGTCGGCCTGCACGTTGCGCAAGGTATTCCTTGAAGACATCTTCCGCCTCACCCGAGTCAACTATACTGGGTTTTCCCCGGGATGTGGGCGTTAGGGCGGCGACAATGCGGGTATCGGCGGCGAGGCTGCTCGTGAAATCAAGCTGCGCAAATGCCGCAATGCGCAAGCCGCTGGTCGTCTTTTGGGCAGCAGTGAGAAGTGTTTGCTCGACGGAGGCCCCCTGCCCCTCGCGCGCGATCACCAACCCCACCAAAGTGGCGATCAACAGGGGAATAATGGCCACCCAAAGAATCGAGGTAATGATCTTCCGCTCAATTCCTCGGCGTGGAGCACTTGCTGGCATGTTTTCCTCGGTTGGGCGCTACTCAACCATGCGGCCGCGACCGATTAATTCTCGCACCTTCTCCAGCAATTGGTCAACCTTGAAGGGCTTCGCCAAGTACTCATCCGCCCCGCATGCGAAGATCCGCTCGATGTCCTGCTCCTTGGACAGACAGGTTACCGCCATGATGGGCGTCGAGCGCGTCAATTCGTTCTCCCGGAGGGCCTTCGTGACTTCAAACCCATTGATCTCGGGCATCAGGAAGTCGAGCAGGATCAGGTCCGGCGAGAGCTGGGCCGCCTTGAGCCCGACTTCCGTGGCATTGCTCACCTTGATCAGTTCAAATCCTTCATCCGTCAGGATCTTTTCCATGAGACTGAGCGCGTCGGGGTCGTCGTCCACAATCATGACCCGCTTCTTGCTCGAAGCCTTGTCGCGCGGAAACATATCGTACTGCTCGCGGAAACTGTCCAAATCCTCTTCCAGGATGCGGTAGTGCCCCCCGGGAGTGCGTGAAGCCTTGATCAACCCCTGCTTAATCCAATTCTTGATGCTATGGTGTGTGACATGGCAGATCTTGGCTGCCTCAAACGTGGTATAGGCCTTCTGTTCGCGGTCGCTCACGTGAGATTACCTCCCGAGCCTGGCTTGTAGGACTGAAACACCCCTGCGTCCAAATTCGCAGAATGCGCACCTTCTCGAAAATTATAGCCGCTATTCCGCGTTTTTGTCAAATGACATCCCCGAAATGGCTCTCCCAGTCAAAGAATGCTGATCTTTGGGATATTTGGCGTATCTGAGTGCGAAATTCCACGAACGTTGGGCATTCACTCAGATAAATGAGGACACAATCTGGCGGACTAGCGCGATTTCCTCGCTCTCAAGTGCGGTCGCCAGTAACTCGACTTCCCAGGGGTATACCCCGCTGGAAATGCGGTAGGCGACGGTCCAGACGCATAGCGACAGGAGGGCAAGTCCAAACATGACGCCCATATAGCGCCGCAGCAGGGAAAGATAGGCGAGGCGGTAGCTCTTCTGTGCGTCGCGCTCCAGCGTGCCTGAATCCAAACCGGATGGGCGGGCGCCGACCACTTCGCTCGGGCGGGGGAGGGAAATACGCGGATAGACGATTCCAAGAATGGTGAAGCCGCCTACGCTGAGCCACCAAAGACCGGAAAGAACTGTCTCGCCGCGCATGGCACCGACAGAGGCACCTTGGGCCAGCGAGATCAGCAGCAGTAGGCCCAAGAGGGTACCGGTCCAGAGTCCAAACGCCAGTCTGCCCAAGCGTTTGTGGGCCACGTTATGTGAAGTGCTTGAAACGCGGCAAATTTTGCAGATGATGTATACGATGCCGTAGGTGAGTATCAACGCGCCGAGGGTGCCAAAACCGAGCCGGAGGGGAAGAGAGAACTTGTCCCTTTCAGCAGCGATAGTATCTTGCCGCTTTGCTTCAAAGGCGACAAGCTGGTTCAGGGCTTCCTCGAGGGCGGTCTCGTTCTGTGCCAGCTTCTCGTCGGGACCGTTGCCTGCCTTCTCGGCGAGACGTTGTTGCTGCTCAACGACTTTGGCACAAATGGCGAGGGCAAGATAGGCTTGGGCGCTACCTCCCCCTACCCGGTCCGGAGCCCCTCCCTCATCATCGAGCGAACCCTTCAATATATTGAGTCCCATGGATTTGAGACTATTGAGGTGCTCAGGCCAGCGCTCGATTTTGTTCTCGGTGATGGCCATCTCCGCGCGGGCGATTGCGAGCGACGTGAAACGGAACAAGGGCTCGCTGCACTGTTCCACAATCTGGCGGCGCAGGAGCGCGTACAGATAGCCCGAATCGGGAAGTGCCGGCGACCACAACGGCCTGGGAAATTGGACTTTCCCTGGAGCGTTATTGGCCCTGGCAATCAGGCCCATTGCGGGTTCGAGGTCTTCATTGGTTTCGTCCAACCACGGGATGACCGAGGCCTCCAGGTATACCGGGAGCAGGTTTTTGGGGTCGAGGTCGGCAGCGTCGCGGAAGCGCTGGCGGGCGCTGGTGACTTGGCCGTCGTGGAAAAGGCGGCACCCATACCGCAAGGCGAGGAAGGGGTTATCCAAGTCCAGCCTGTATGCCTGGTCGTAGGTGGGCAGAATGAGGTCCTCTTCCTCACGTTCAGCCAATGCTTCAACATACTTTGGCGAGGGGTATTCGTTGTTCTCGCGGTCGTGCAAGACGGCTTGGCGCAGTAGATTGCGTCCGGATTCGGGGGCCTTGGTCAGCGCGGAAAGATAGAGCCGTTCGGCGTGGTCGAAGCGGAGGAAGTGCTCGCTGAACCACAGCATGATGGTGAAGAATACGACGAGGGCGATACACCAGCGAAAGGCGCGGCGCATCCGGCGGGCGCCGATGAAGTCGCCGCCGTCGCCATATTCCGGGAAAGGAGCCGTATCCATCTTTCCTGCGTGACCCTTACGTTTTAAGGTCCTCTTCGTGCGAAGGACCCTGGAAGAATTTCCGCAACCCCAAGTAAACGCCTTGGCGAGTGCCTTTGAGCACTTTGATGCCGGGCAAGGACTCCAGAAAGACACGTCCATATCGCTTTGTGGCGATGCGCTTGTCCAAGACGATCACCGCGCCGCGGTCGGTCCTGCGGCGAATCAGACGCCCAAACCCTTGCCGGAATTTGATCGTGGCCTGGGGGACGGTGAAGTCCATGAACGAGTTGCCTCCCGCGGCATCGACGGCTTCCGCGCGCGCCTCGAGCACGGGCTCCGTGGGGACACGGAACGGAAGCTTCTGGAGTATAACGCATTGCAGCGCGTCGCCGGCAACGTCTACCCCTTCCCAAAAACTGTCGGTGGCGAAGAGGACGCTGGAAGTGTCCGCACGGAAGCGGTCAAGAAGCTGGGTGCGGGCGGCGCTGCCCTGCTTGAGGGGCGTGATGCCGAGGGTTTTGAGTTCGCTTTCTAACTTTCGGAACGCGAAATCCAGGGAAAAGAAGGAGGTGAACAAGACGAAGGCGTGTCCCTTGGTGATCTTGAGGATTTCGCGTATGTGGTCGACGGACTCTTCGAGAAAGCCGCGCTCATCGGGGGAGGCGATGTCAGTGGGGATGCACAGGAGCGCCTGACTCTCGAAGTCGAAGGGGGAATCAAGTTCGAGGCGGCCGGGTTCGCGATCTTCAACGCGGTCGAGTCCGATGCGGGAAAAGAGGTAATCGAAGTTGCGCTGCACCGAGAGAGTGGCGGAGGTCATTACAATGGACTTGAGGTTGGTGTAGACCCAGTCGGCCATGGGGCGGCCGACTTCGAGCGGACAGCGGACAACGCGGACGATGCCTTTGTTCTCGGCGTCGATCTCGATCCAACGGACGGTGTTGGGTTCAAGGGTGCTGCTGGTGCCTTCGCTGAAGGTGCCCGCCAAGCGGATCAGGCGGTCGCGGTAGGCCTCCAACTGGAGGAGTTCGGTCATGAAGGGCGACTCGGTGCCGTCGTCAGGCTTGGGGATTTCGCGAACGAGTTTGGCGAGCCCGTCGGCAATCTGGGCACACTTCCTGATTTCTTCGACGGCGGGCAGGACGTAGACGGAGTGGATGTCGCGCAGGGCCGCGTCTTCGAGGACTTCTGCCGTGAGGCGCCACTTGATGTCGCGTCCGACCTGGCCGCAGCGCTCGGCAGTGAGGCTGCGGATCGCGTCAAAGGCGACGATGAGGGCCTCGCGCGCGGAGGCCAGCGCAGGAAGGAGCTGGTTGTCGGCGACGTCAAGCATAGCAAGCAGTTCTCGCACGGAAGGGCCGAACTTCTCTTTCTGAAGTTTGGCCATCAGAAAGGGAATGAGGCCGCGCTCGCGGTTGCGTTCGCTGCGGACGAAGCGGCCGATGAGTGCGAGCGCGCCGATGCGGGTGACGTCCACGCCGAAATATTCGGTGGCGGAGTCTTCGATGCTGTGCGCCTCGTCAAAGATGACGCGCTTGTACGAGGGCAGCACGGCAAGGGCGGTGAAACTGCCCATCTCGCGTTTGATGGCGAGGTCGGAGAAGAGCATGTGGTGATTGACGACCAGCACGTCGGCTCGGGCCACTTCGCGGCGCGCCTTGCCGAGAAAACACTTCTTGGGATCGGGACACTGCGCGATGCGGCAGGTGTCGGACTCTGAGCAGATGTTTGACCACAGGTTCTTCGCGGGCACGAAGGGCAAGTCCGAAAGACTGCCATCCTCGGTCTTCTCAGCCCATTCGGCGATGGCGCGGAGTTGGCTCTGCTCACCCTCGTCTTCATAGAGGGATGCTTCGGACAAGGCGCGGTTGAGCTTGCGTTGGCACAGGTAGTTGCCGCGTCCTTTGACGAGGACCGCGTTCACGGTGGCGCCCAGGCACTTCTGGATGACGGGGATGTCCTTGTGAATGATCTGTTCCTGGAGCGTGATGGTCTTGGTGGAGATGACGACGCGTTGGCGGTTGCGAACCGCCCACACTACTGCGGGCAACAGGTAGGCGACGGTCTTGCCAACGCCCGTGGGGGCTTCGATCACGGCGATGCCGTCTTCGTTGAAGGCCTGGGCCACGCTTTCCATCATGGCAACCTGCTGGGGCCGCACCTCGAAGTGCGGCAGGAGCCGCGCCAAGCGGCTGCCGGGCGACAGCATACCGGTCAGTTCGTGGGCATCGAGTGGAGTGCGGGCCTTGTCGAGCAATGGCTCGACGACGACGTAGACGCGGCGCACGTCGTTGTCCACGATGTAGACGCCATGGCCGTTGAAGCCGAAGACGGAGGCGAGCTGGATGTCGGCGTCGGAGGGGGCGATGTTGCCGCCGGGGTGGTTGTGGAGGACCACGTCGCCTTTGTTCAGGCCCTCGAAAACGGCGGGGACGGCGCCTTCGGTGCCGCGGGCCCAAACGCGGGCCTTGATGATGAGGCCCTTGGCGTCGATGGTGCCTGCGAAAAAGACTTCACGGCCGCCGGCTTCCTCGATGGCGCTTGCCATAGTGCGGGCCGCCGTGGGGCCGATGCGTTTGGCCGCGTCTTCGCCGAGAGTCTTCTTCGTCACAGTCTGTGGTGTCCTGAATGCAATGCAGTTGGGGTGCGCGGCTGCGCCGCATTAAACGACGTACGATAGCAGATCGGACGGGGGCGTGTCGTGCGGGGGAAAGAAGGTCATCCACCGATGAACGCAGATCTGAAAAGGAGATTGAGGAGGTGGCATGGGCATCCCTGCCCATGGTCTTCAATTCCTGTGAACGTAGAAGTGCGGATGAGGGGGAGGAAGCAGAGTGGCGAAGCCAAAGACGAGGATGAAGAGATCGTCCACAGATTACACCGATTTACACAGATTGAAAGACGGGAGATGAAGAACCAAGGCGAATTCGGGTTCGCAGTTGGCGCTGATTGACGCAGATGAAGAGGAAATCGATTGAGAGGACGGGAAACGGGCAAAGTGGACGCGCGGGAAGATTCTACAGTCAAGGAGAAAGAGCTTGGACAGGATTACAGGATGAACAGGATGGAAGACATGAGTTCAGGATTGAGCCGAAGTCCAGTTCGCTGATGGCGAAGCCAAAGTCGGGGATGAAGAGATCGTCCACAGATTACACCGATTTTCACAGCGCGGCATAGCCGCAACCAAAGAAGAGGATTGTCCGCAGATGGCGCAGATGAACGCAGATGAGAATCGGGGCTGGCGACCGCGAGCAGGATCGACAGCGACCAGGCACCCCGTGCAATGTGACATCCCTCTTGTGGCCTGAAAGGCCAATGTACTTGTAGCCCAGGGTTGGCCGAAGCGCAGCGAAGGCCTACCCTGGGTTCGATACACATCCTAATTACCCTGAAAGGGTTCAATAGCAAAGAATCAGGTCCACAGATTACACAGATTTGCACCGATTTGAATGTCGGAGATTCGGAACACGGATAAGATGAAGAGGAGGATGGGTTCGCAGATGGCGCAGATATGCGCAGATGAAGAGGAAGTCGATTGAGAAGACGGTGGCTTTCTTGAGGCCTGAAGGGCCGGCGCGATACCAGCCCAGGGCAGAGCGAAGCGCCGCCCTGGGTACACGGCACCCCCCCACTCTTGAGCGCTGAAGGTGCGGCGCCGTTTCGTGGTCTCCGCTGAGTAGCAAGAAAGCAACAAAGGAACGGGGATGCGTCAAGCGGTAGGCAAAGAGGCCACGCTGCCCCGCTTTCGCGAGGATGATGGACGTGGCTTTCCTTGGCGGAGAATCCTGCGGTCAAAGAGGAAGAGTCTGGATGAGCAGGATGGAAGAGGCTGAGGAGTGTTTTGTGCGGGGGCATCGAGCGGGGTAGACTGAGGCGTTGGCCGTGGTTTCTGTGTGGAGGAAGCTCGACTCAGGAGGGGTTTCATCATGTCGGAGATTGCAGGACATCGGGCCGAGACTTCTGGATCGTCGCGGCGGGAGTTTATGGGCCACGCGGTACTGGCAGGTGCGGTGGGCTCGGTGGCCGTCCAGGCAGCCGAAGCAGGAGCGGCGGGCCAGCCCGGCGTGCCTTGGGATTCCAACGGGCGCATGGGTATCGGCATCAACCTTGAATATGTGCGGCACGGCGACAAGAGTCTCGCGTATGGCATCAAGCGCGCGGGGGAACTGGGCTACAAGTGGGTGGAGCCGTGTTTTCTGGACGGCCGCTGCCTGCTCGCCAACGCGGGTTATTGCCATGTGACGAGTTTTGACACGGACCCCAAGGTCATCCAGGACATGTGCGCGGAGGCGGGTGTGCAGATCAGCGGGTTGTCATCGCACTCGGATTTGCTCAACCCCGAGTATGGCGTTTTGTATGCGCGTAGGGGCATTCGCTACGCACGGGCGCTCGGCGTGAAGGTGGTGCAGATCTGCGAGGATATGCATCCGCCGAAGTGGATCGACGAGGCCGAGGCCTTCAACATGATGCGGATCAATCTCCGCGCGATCTCGGAGACTTGCGAAGAAAACGGCGTGTGCATCGCGATCGAGCAACACGGGCCGTACACCGCCAACGTCGAGCGCATGCAGCGGATCCTGTCGCTGGTGGACTCGCCGTGGATCAAATGCAATTACGATTGCGGGAACACCTTTCTCGCCGGCTCGGACCCGTACGAAATGCTCGAGGCGGTGATTGACAAGGTGGTCCACGTCCACGCGAAGGACATCTCGGTGAAGCAGGCCGAGGCGGAGCGCGGCAAGGTCACGGGCACGGCGGTGGGGTGCGCCTGTGGCGACGGCGTGATCGACTGGAAACGGCTCGTAACGCGGCTAAATCAAGCGGGGTACAAGGGCGTGCTTTCCGTCGAGTGCGGCACGGAGGATGAAGCGGCGCGCTCCTTGGCGCACATGACGAAGGTCATGCAAGATTTGGGCGCCTGACGCAGCGTTGGCAGGCATTGACCTCGGCGTTCTCGTTGATGAACGCCTGGGCATGGTGTCACAACTCCAGCGCTCAAGATTGAAGGGATCCGGGTTACCCAGGGTGGCGCTTGACTTTGCCGTGGGTCCCTATGCGCAAACAGCGCTAAAAGCGTGTTTTCGAGTCCGGCTACCCGTAGCACTGCCCTGCAAGTCCCGTAGGGACGACAGAAAGTAGCCCCGGATTTCAATCCGGGGTTTTCTGCGCCCACTTCGTGCAGTCCCGGAGGGGGGCGGCTGAACCCAGGACTGGAAGTCTGGGCTACTAACTTGCAGGATCTCAAAAAGAGTTGCGCACATTCTACGCGGCTTTCGAACTAAGTTGGCCGACAGCCGCATGTACAAGCATATTGGCCTTTCAGGCGGGTCAAAGCGCGGCGTGCAGCCACAGCCCTGGCAAGGGCGCAGGGGTGTAGCCACGGGTGGAGCCGAAGGCGGAACCCGTGGTATGGATGCAGCGCCACACGATCAAGCCCCAGCGTGGGCGGGGGAAGTCCAAGCGGCTGAGGCCGGTCCAATTCAACAGGAACGTTGGAAGGGTATGTGAAGAAGCGACGTCGGAACCGTGACGAGGATTCCTGCGCTCGCTGGGGCTTTCGCAGGAGGGCATGCCTACCCCGGGTTCCGCCTTCGGCTCCACCCGGGGCTATGCACCTGCGCCCCTGCCGATCTTGGAATCTGAAACGCGTGTGGCAGGCTATGTGGGCCGTCACGTCGATGACTTGAGCGACGCGCTGCGCTGCCACGCTTGGAAAGCGAGGCAGTACCAGAAGGCCGTCCTCATGCTTCGCTGCGTTCCTCTGCGGACTCCGCGTCTCTGCGCTCGATTAATTGAAGATCATGGGCAGGGATGCCCATGCCACCTCCGCATCTCCTTCCTGAATCGGTGTCATCGGTGAAATCGGTGGACAAGCATCTTCGTTTGGTTACGGCTACGCCGCGATCATGGTACTATCTCGGCACTGGGTAAAGGTCAGAGGGCAACGCCTCATGGATCGAGACCGGAACTTCTTGTTTGGGATTCTTGCGGTGCAGAGCGGGCGGATCACGCCGGAGCAGTCGGCGGCGGCAGGGGCGCTGTGGGTAGCGGACCCGAGCAGAAGCATAGGGGACTATCTGGTCGAGACGAAGGCTCTGAGCGAGTCGGACCGCGCCTTTGTCGATAGGGCTCTTCAAGAGGCAGTCCATGCGTGTGGCGGGGATGTATGCAAGGCCTTGCAGTCCGCGGGCGGCGATAAGCAGGTTCAGGAGTCCTTTCTGGGGAGTCTTATCGTCACTGAATCTGGCCACCTCTGTTCCACCATACCCTTTCTGCCGGTGGGCGCTGTGCGGGCCATTGCAGAAGTCGCGGGGGTCGAGGAGGCGCCGGGCCGCTACACGCCGATCGGGGAGTATGGGCGCGGCGGGATGGGGCGCGTGTTGCTGGTGCACGATGAACACCTCGGCCGCCAGATTGCGCTGAAGGAGTTGCTGCCGATCCCGGCGCCATCGGGCGATGGGAAGTCGTCGAGCCGGCTGACGGCGCCGATGATGGCGCGCTTTCTACAAGAGGCGCGTATCACGGGTCAACTCGAGCACCCTTCCATCGTGCCGGTGTATGAGCTGGGCCATCGCGCCGACGGCAGCCTGTACTACACGATGAAGCTGGTGCGCGGCAGGACGATGTCGCAGGCCATCGTGGAAGCGCAAACCCTCGAAGAACGCCTGAGATTGCTCCCCCACTTCATCGATTTGTGCAACGCGATCGCGTACGCGCACAGCCGCAAGGTCATTCATCGCGACATCAAACCAGGCAACGTGATGGTTGGCGAGTTCGGCGAGACGGTCGCGTTGGATTGGGGACTCGCCAAGTCGAAGGACGTCGAGGACGTTCACGCGAAAAACCTCACCGCGTCCGTTCAGGCGATCAAGCTGGGCGATGAGGCGTCCGTCGAGAAGACGACGCATGGTCAGGCGGTGGGCACGCCGACGTATATGCCACCGGAGCAGGCGTTGGGGCAGTTGGATCGCGTGGACGAGCGGAGCGACGTGTACGCGCTGGGGGCGGCGCTGTACGAACTGCTTTCCGGGCAGCCGCCGTACACGGGCGAAACGAGCAAGGAAGTTCTGAAGAAGGTTATAGCGCGGGGTCCCGAGGATCTTCGGCACATCTCGAGACACATTCCAGCGGAGCTTGCTGCGGTCTGCCGCAAGGCGATGGCACGAAATCCCGCAGACCGGTACCAATCCGCGAAGGAACTGGCTGAGGAGGTGGAGCGGTTCCAGACAGGCGGATTGGTGAATGCGTATACGTATCGCGTGTCCGACCTGGCCCGGCGGGTGGTTCAACGTTACCGGGCAATTCTGATCACAGGCACCCTAGCGGCATGCGCGTTGCTGGCGTTGGGCGTGTATGCGTACGCGAGCAACCGCGCGGCCAAGATCGTCGAGCACGGCCTGCGCCTGGAATCGGAGCAGCGTCTCTACAGCGTATCGATCAATCTGGCGCAACGCCATGTGAATGAGGGCAGGATCGAAGTGGCGCGCCCGTTGCTGGCGCAATGCCCGCCTGAATTGCGGCATTGGGAATGGGGCTGGCTGCGGTATGTGTGCGACGCGACTTCGACGGCGTTGCCGGGGTTGACCATCGAGGCGCAAGACGCCTGCTTCAACAAAGATGGATCGCGGCTGCTTGCGATCTGCACGGGCGGCGATGTTGTCATGTGGGATGTCGCGGCAGCGAGGGAGATTCTGCGGATTAATACGGGGGCCATCGAGCGGCCGGCGGTCGCGATTAGTCCCACGGGCGATGTGTTTGCCTCATCAGGTGACGAGGGGTCGGTCAAGATCTGGAATGCCGCGACAGGCGAACCGGTCGCAAAATGGACGGGACATGATAGTGAGGTGCATGCGATCTGTTATTCGTCCGATGGCAAACGCGTAATAAGCGGCTCCCTCGACGGCACGGTACGGATATGGGACGCGGCAACGGGCGAGACACTTCATGTGTTGGACTTCGGAGAAACCGAAGTGCAGAGCGTAGCTTCGGAGGCGATGGGGACGCGGGCGGCGGCCGCGTGCGCGGATGGGCGTGTCGTCGTCTTCGATTCTTCAGAGGGGCGGGTTGTTCACGAACTTCGGGCACATCCCACCAATCTGCATTTTGGGGTATCGGGCGCTATCCAGGTTGCGTTCCGTCCGGGCCACATGCAATTGGCCTCATGCGGGTGCGATGACACGGTGAAGCTTTGGGATTATGAGGCGGGGGATTTGCTGCGCACATTTCGAGGTCACGTGCAGAAGGTGTGGTCCGTTACGTTTTCTCCCGACGGCGCTACCTTGGTATCGGCGAGCCACGACCGCAAGGTGATCTTCTGGGATCCGGACACAGGACTGGAGAAGAACAATGCCATTGGAGTGTCTTCCGCCGTCATTCGCACGCTATTCAGTCCTGATGGAACAAGACTGGCGATTGTCGGCAGCACGAATGCACGCGTATGGGACGCTGGAAAGCCGCTTGGCGCGATTCGTCTACGAGGGCATACGGCGGATGTGAACGCGGTGGAGTTCAGCTTGGACGGACGGGTGCTTGCGAGTGGGGCTGGGCATTGGTCCGCGGGCGGAGACACGCGTGTGATTCTGTGGGACGTCGCATCGCGCAAGCCGCTGCACATTCTGGAAGGGCACACGAGGCCTGTATTCTGCATTGCGTTTCATCCCAATGGGAAGTGGGTCACAACGTCGGGCTCCGATCATCGGGTGATCACGTGGGATATCGCGACAGGAAGCAAGGTACGGGAGTTTTCCGCTGACGTACATACAAACGGCGTTCGTTCCATTGCATATAGTCCAGACGGGCGGCAGTTGATTTCGGGAGGATGGGACGCTGAAAAGGCTCTGAGCGCCAAGGGGGCGATCTGGGATGCGGCGTCGGGAACTCTTCTGCATACCTTGGAAGGGCACAACGAGGTAATTGATAGCGTGGATTGGAGCGAGGACGGCCGTCTCGTTGCCACAGCGTGCAGGGATGGAAAGGTCCGCACCTGGGATCCGGCTGAGGGGGCACTCGTATCCGTCCTCCCCGCGGATGAGGATTGGGCCTACGGGGTGGCCTTTGATCCACGTGGAGCGCGTTTGGCGGCGTCTTACGCTTCGGGGGCCGTGCTGATATGGGACTTGAACACCGGCGACATCGTGCAGCAGATGAAGGGGCATACGATTCGCGTGAACACCGTTGACTATTCCGCGGATGGCGAGCGGCTTATGACGTGCGACAACGCGGGGTGCAATGTGTGGGATAGCGAAAGCGCCGCTTTGCTGGTTTCACTGCAACATGGGTCGCTGGATATCGCAATGGATCGCGATATGCGCACGGTGGCTACGGCGGGGATGGATAGCGATGTGATCGTGTGGCCGGCGTTGCCGTGGAAGGGCGGAGGCGAGGGGGTGGCAGATCCATAATGAAACGATGGCTTTGCGCGCCGGCGATTGGACCGAATGGGATGACAGGCGAGGGCGCCTGTCCCACACGCGCTTGCCCGGCTGGACCTATCAGTCCGATCGGTCGGATCCGTCCGATTCGATTCAAGGCATAGGCGCCCTCGCCTGTGCTCTCTCTTGGCCGGGCGCTACACGGTGATGCTCCAGGGAGCGCGCATTTCGCGGGCGAGCATACGGTTGGCCTCGTCGTCGTTCTCGAATTGCTCGCGTTCGGGATTCCAGCGGACGGGACGGCCGAGGCGCAGGCAGATGTTGCCGATGTGACAGATGGTGCTGGAACGGTGCGCGATTTCGGGGGGCGCAATGGTCTGCTCGCGCGACTTCACGCAGTCCAGGAAGTTGCGGTGATGCGGGTTCCAGTGGGCGTAGTCTTCCTGAACAATCGTGCCGGTTTCCAGGATGGACTTGGGATCCGCGGTCACGTTGCCGAAGTCGTCGACACAGACCCAGCCTTCGGCCCCTTCGAAGCGGACAGCGCGTGGATCGTGATCGTGCATGATCAGGCGAACGCCGCTGGCGTAGGTCGCAGTGATGCCGTGGTAGACGGGCGTATTGAACAAACCGCCGGGGCGCGGCCACACGGCCCAGCCTTCGTAGTCCAGCGGGCCGGTGTGTTCTGAGTCGTTGCCCCATTGCGCGAGGTCATTGAAGTGCGCACCGATATCGGTGAGCTGTCCGCCGGAGTAATCGTAGATCCAGCGAAACGAGCCGAAACAACGTTTTGGAGTATAGGGCGCGAGTGGAGCGGGGCCGAGCCACATGTCGTAATTGAAACCCGCGGGTACGGGTTCTTCCTTTTGCGGGCCGCAGTCCTGGCCGATGGACAGATTGGTATGGATGGTGTGCAGTTCGCCGATCACCTTGTTGCGGGCGGCCTGGACCGCGAATTGAAAGCAGCCAATGCTGCGGCGCTGGGTGCCGCTCTGGTAGACAGTTTTGTACTTCTTCATGGCCTCGACGACGAGGCGGCCTTCGGCAACCGTGAGGGAGATGGGCTTTTCGCAGTAGATGTCCTTGCCTGCCTTGGCGGCCTCGATGGAGATGAGGGCGTGCCAGTGGTCGGGAGTCGCGATCATGACCGCGTCGATATCATCGCGCGCGATGACTTCGCGCCAGTCGCCATAGAGTTTGCAGTCCGTGTTGCCGTAGTGCTCGTCGATGTGGGCTTTTGCCTTGGCCATACGGAAGTCGCCCGCGTCGCATAGGGCGATGAATTGCACATCGCTATGCGCGGTGAAATTGACGATGTCGAGGGTGCCCATGCCGCCCGTGCCAATGCCCGCCATGACGATGCGTTCGCTGGGCGCGGTGGTCTCGCCGAGTCCCAACACGCTGGAAGGGACGATCTGGGGGGCGGCGAAGGCGGCGCCTGCCGCGGTGGTGCGTTTCAGGAATGCGCGCCGGGAGAGGGTCTTCATAGGGGGCACCTCGCGTTTTGGTGGCTGGGTGTTCGCTTGGGGTAGTGTAGACCAGTTGCGGGGCTGGGGAAATGGGGCGGGGTGGGGAATGGGAGTTATGGGAAGTATGGGATTCATGGGAGAAGAGCAGGCCCTTTGGGCCTGCGAGGATGCGGGCACGTGCGGTGTGCCTTTTGGGTAAGGTCATCCGGTGCGTTCCATGCCGTCGACGATGAGGGTGCAGTAGTGGTCTTCTTCCTGGATTTCGCCGGTGACGAAGTAGGGGCCGTGGGACGTGAGGAGATGGCCGCAGGCCTGGTAGGCATCGGGGAAGAGGACGCCTTCGAAGACGCCGGCCGGGTCCTCGAAGGTGAGGAACTTCATGGCGCCGCGGTCTTTGAGTCCGACGCGGCGCTCGGCGACGAGCCAGCCGATCATGGTGACGGAGCGGCCGGTGTAGAGGGGCATGTCGGAACTGAGGACGAGGGCGCGATCCACGAGAGCGGGCAGGTAATATTCGAGCGGATGCGTCGAGGGAATGAGGCCGAGGGCATTCCATATCTGGTCGGTGCGCTTGCGGCGTGAGAGGTCGGGCAGCCTGGGTGTGAGGACGCGCGCGCCTTCGACCGGAAACAAGGTTCCACTCCCCCACTCGCCGTCCGGGGTTTCACGCGCAAAGGCGGGGCTCTGTTTGTTCCCCTGTCCCATGATGAGGCTGAGTTCCCAGAGGAGGGCGGTACGGGTCTGGCCGAAGCTGTCGCAGGCGCCGGAGTGGATCAGGATTTCGGCGTCGGCGCGGCCTATGCCGGTGCGGCGGAGCAGATCGGCGAGGTTGCGGATGGGGGTTTCGCGGCGCGCGGCGAAGATAGCCTCGACGGCGCTTTGGGCAAGGTTGCGCACTTCGACAAATCCCACGCGGATGGCGTCGCCTTCGACGGTATAGGTAAAGAGGCTGAGGTTCACATCGGGCGGGAGGATTTCGATCCCGAAACGCTTGGCCTCTTCGAGGTAGACGGCGGGATAGTAGTAGCCGCCGCGGTTGCTCAGTACGCTGGAGAGAAACTCGGCGGGGAAGTGGGCCTTCAGATAGGTGCACTGGTAGGCGATTTCGCCGTAGGTGCTGGCGTGGGCCTTGCAGTAGGAATACTTCGCGAAGTTGGCGATGAGCGCCCAGATTTCTTCGGCGGTGGCTTCGGGCACGCCGTTGGCCACGGCCTTGCCGATGAAGGTCCGCATGCTCTTGGCCATCTCGGCGGGATAGCGCTTCTTGGTCATGGCGCGGCGCAGGGCATCGGCCTCGGCGAGGTCCATGCCGGCGATGACGCTCGCGACCTTGAGGATGTCCTCCTGGTAAAGCATGACCCCGTAGGTATCGCCGAGGACCGCTTCGAGCGAGGGGTGCAGGTACTCGGTCTTTTCCTTGCCGAGATGGCGATCGATGAAATGTTTTTTCATGCCGCTGCCGGAAGGTCCCGGGCGCACGAGTGACAGGGTCTTGATCAGCATGTCGGTGTTGCTGGCGAGGGTGTGGCGCAGCAAGGCGCGCATGGCGGGCGACTCGATTTGAAAGCAGCCGATGGTGCGCCCCGCACGAATGAGGCTCGCGGTGAGCGCGTCGGGATCGGGCAAGTGTTCGATGTCGAGGCGAATGCCGCGGTTGTCCCATACCTTTTGTAGGGTTTCGTCGATGACGGTGAGGGAGCGATGGCCGAGGAGGTCCATCTTCACGAGGCCGAGTTCCTCGACGGGCCCCATGTCGTACTGGGTGATGAGAATGCCCTTCGTGGCGCGCTGCAAGGGGACGAAGTCCGTGAGCGGTTGCGGCGCGATGACGACCCCGCCGGAATGAATGGAGAGGTGGCGCGGAGATCCGTCGATGAATTCGCTGATGGACACGATGGAGCGCAGCGGTTCTTCATCGATGCGGAGGTTGCGGCACTCGGGGAGGAACTGGACGACAGCGCGGATGTCGGCGGCGCGGTAATGGGGCAACTGGCGGGTGATCTCCCCCGCTTCGGATTCGGTCATGCCGAAGGCCTTGGCCACTTCGCGTACGGCGGATCGCGCTTGGAAGGTGTTTAACGTGCAAATCATGGCCACGCGATCGGCGCCGTAGCGGCGGTACACGTAGTCGATGACATCGTCGCGGCGGCGCCAGCAGATATCGAGATCGATGTCCGGGCAATCCGTGCGGGACAGGTTCAGGAAGCGCTCGAAGTAGAGGTCGTATTTGAAGGGCTCGGCGCGCGTGATGCCCAGGGCGTAAGAGACGAGGCTGTTGGCCGCGGAGCCGCGTCCGACGATGGGGATGCCGTGTTCGCGGGCGTAGCGGACAATGTCGTTCACGACGAGGAAGTACGGCGCGAAGCCGAGTTGGTTAATGATATCGAGTTCGTATTGGAGGCGCTTCGTCACCTCGGGACGGAGCGGGCGGTAGCGGTCTTTGACTCCATCGAAGGCCAGTTTCCACAGATAGGAGAAGGGAGTTTCGCCGTAGGGCAGTTCGGTCTCGGGAAAGAGGGGACGGCCGAATTCGAGTTCGAGGTTGCAGTGTTCGACGACCCAGGCGATGTTTTCCAGGGTCTCGGGCCAGTCTTCGTAGAGGCGTTCGAGATCGTGCGGTGAACGGAACCAGGCCTCGGCGGGGGCGATGCCATTCGGGGGCAGCGTGTCGATGGTGGCGTTGTGGCGAATCGCTGCCAGTACGCGGTGAATGCGGTGGTGATCGCGTTCGATGAAGTAGACGGGCGTGACGGCAACGGGGCGCAGTCCGTGGGCGAGCGCAAATTCGCGGGCGCGTGCCGCGCTGTAGCGGGAACGTGCGCCGCCATAATGGGTGACGGCCACAAGCGGGTGAACGCCGCGCGCGCGCAGTTCAGCGATAAGACCGAGGTCGGAGGCGAGGACAAAAATGCTGTCGTCGAAGATCTGATCCGCGAGATCGAAGTCCGGGTCGAGATGGTAGGCGGTGACGAGCCGGCACAGTTGGGCGTAGCCGCCCCGGTCGCGCGCGAGGAGGAGGGTGCCGTCGAATGCCGCGCCGCGGATGGGTTTAACGCCCGCCTCGCGTGCGGCCCGGTAAAACGGAATGCCCCCGTAGAGGCCGCCGGTGTCCGTCAAGGCCAGGGCCTTGAGTCCGTATTCGACGGCCCTCGCCACCAGGGCACGGGGTTCCGCCGTTCCCTCGAGCAGGGAGTGGTTGCTATGGACGTGAAGATGAGTCATGGCCTGCACATGCGCTGCCGCATAAAGCGGTCTGTACCAGAAAAGAGCACAGCCGAGGGCGGCTATGCCACACGTGCTTGCCCAGCATTAAGACGTGCGTTTTCCCCCCACCGTTCTTGGATTATCCCACGAGTTGATAAATACACAAAGA